>CAYOXF010000011.1:0-31907 GCA_964407845.1 uncultured Acidobacteriaceae bacterium
GCGCCGACGTTTAAGAAGTGCCACCTCGAAATGGGTGGCAAGAACATTATCGTTGTCATGGACGATGCCAATCTGGAGCTGGCGGTTGATGGCGCGGTCTGGGGCGGCTTTGGCACCACCGGACAGCGGTGCACAGCCGCCAGTCGCGTGGCGGTTCATAAAAAGGTATACCGCGCTTTCGTCGAGAGGTTCGTGGCGCATGTGAAAAACCTAAAAGTGGGCGACGGGCTTGATCCTGCGACGCAGATGGGTCCCTCGATCAACGAGCAGCAGCTCAAAACGGTAATGAACTACGTCGACATCGGAAGGTCTGAAGGAGCGAAGCTCGAAACGGGAGGGCATCGGCTGGAAACGGGCTCGTATGCGCGGGGCTGGTTTCACGAGCCGACGGTTTTCGTCGATTGCGACCGAAACATGCGCATTTGTCAGGAGGAGATCTTTGGGCCGGTTGTCGCCGTGATTCCGTTCGATAGCTTCGACGAGGCAATCGAGATCGCCAACGGCGTCCATTACGGGCTATCGGCTTCGATCTACACGCGCGACGTAAACAACGCGTTCCGTGCGCAACGGGACCTCGAGACCGGGATCGTGTACGTCAACGCGCCCACGATCGGCGCGGAGACGCACTTGCCATTCGGCGGCATTAAGAACACGGGCAACGGGCACCGCGAGGCGGGTTTGGCAGCGTTGGATTTTTACTCGGAGTGGAAAACGGTCTACGTTGACTATTCCGATCATTTGCAGCGCGCCCAGATCGACAACGCCTAAAGACTCCCGGACCACGCTTAGATTTTCAGCCCTACCAGACGCATCAGTTCCAGCGCGTTGCTCTTCGCCACGATGCCCTCACGCAATTTGTAATCGAACCGCATCTGCCCGTCTTCGACATGGTCCTCAAAATGTGCGTTGTGAACGGTTTTGCCCAACGATTGAGTCATTTCGGCGAGTGCCAAATCGTGTGTGGTCACGATTCCGATCGCACCGCTTTGCAAAAACGCCCGCACTAGGTTCTCGGCCCCGATTCTCCGGTCGTGCGAATTCGTTCCGTCCAGTAGTTCGTCGAGCAGGAACAGGATCGGGTTTTCTCGGCTCACCAAGTCGAATACCTGGCGAATGCGGAGCAGTTCGGTATAGAAAGTCGAGCGCCCTTGTTGCAGCGAATCGATGCTCCGTAATCGCGTGCCCAACGAAAGCGGCGTCAGATTTAGCGATTTCCCTCGAATCGGCGCACCGGCCATGGCCAACACCGCGTTGATGCCGACCGTGCGTAACAGTGTGCTCTTACCCGACATATTCGAGCCACTCACTAGCAGCACACGGGTATCTTGGTCCAGACGGACGTTGTTTCGCACACACTGCGAATGGGGGAGGAGCGGATGACCAAGTTCTTCGCCCTCGAACCGCGCGGCCGATCCGTTCCTTGTGAGGATGGGGAAGGGATCGGAGGGATGCTCGAAGGCATACGCGGAGAGAGAAAGCAACGCCTCGATTTCGGCGGCCGCATCGATCCATTGGCGCAAACTGTGGCCGTACCGTTTTCGCCATCCTTCCGCGGCAGCCGCTACCTGAATCGTATACAGCGCTGGCAGCTCGATCATCCGGACGAACAGACCCTCGCGGCTGTCGATCCAGTTGACGATGCGCGCGAATTTGCGGATCGCGCGTGACGCTTGTTCGGAGCCTTGGGCGAACTCCCCGACCAATTGCTTGAGTCGAGGCGATGTGAACGTCTCGCTCTCCAGGCGTTCCACGATCTTCGCAAACAGCACCACACCCTCCGCATTACAACTGACGCCGGAGAGGACTGCCGTGGCGTCTCGCCGGAATCGAGCCAGGATGATGGCTTCGAGCATCAGCACAATCAAGAACGGCCAAATGAACCCTGTGAACAAAAAGTAGGTCAAAGTAGCGGCCGCTGCGAATGCAAAGACGACCGCGATCGAGCGCAAGACAGCCGCAAGGCCGAGCATCGGCGAGGCCTCGCACCAGTTCGTGAGTGATTCCGGGTTCAGGCGTACCCGCAAATCCTCGCCTGTGACGGCCAATTCTTCGCGCAGGTCAAGTTTCTCGCGTAGTTCCGACACCAACTCTTGGCGCTCGATGACGGTGTGGGCAAGCGAGGGGTTCAATAACCATTCCGCCAGGCGGTTTTCTCCCATGGGCAGCCGTGCGGTCGACAGGAGCTGGAACAAGCAGCCGTTTCCGAACAGATCGAGGTCTTCCGCATACACGTGGTCCGGGTTGCGGAAGCGCTCTCCCGTGGCGCCTATGCCACTCCAGCGATCCTCCATCCGTGCGAACCCGGCACGGTAGAAGGCGGCGGCCGTCTCCGCATGAGTTTTGGCCCGGATCGTGTATTCGTGCACCACGGCCAAGGCCGCGTAGGCCACGACGGGTGCGATCAGCCACAAAGCTGCCATCGCGTGCCGGGCGTAGCAGAGCCAGGCACACACGAGACAGGCGACCACTACGGTCAGTTTCAGATTTCCCAGGACGATGTGCTGGTGCCCTCGCCTTCGAATCGTCTTGACGTGGGAGGCGAGGCGAGACTCGTATTCAACCCGTGGGTCAGACACACATGGCTCCCGCTGCTAGTCTACCGCAGGCACCGCGAGGGACCAGTCTCCTCAAGCGGGAGCGCCATGAAAAGGGCTGAATCAGCGCCGCCCGATGAAGTGTGTGGACGTTGATTGACAGCTTCTGGGCGCGCAGGGAGAATGTCATTGCGGTGGGGTAGCGGGCGTGATCGCCCCGGGGCAGCTCTCTAATCGCAATCCAATCGGACCCAGTAGTGTGTGCGTCCGGGTGAATCCGGCGAGGAGACGACGCCCTATGATTCGACGTTTGTGTTTTTCGCTCGTGGTTGTGGTGATCTTGGTGTTCCCGATCACGCTTGCTTCGCAATCTTCAGATTCATTCCGTGCGGCGACGCTACGCTCCGTGGCGGGATGCCTAGCTTCTTCTCGTGATGATGCCGGGGGAGGCTTTTTTACCGCCGACGCGGCGAGTGCGGCACACGGCTTCGATCTCGCCAATCTGAACCGCGCTGCCTCGCCCTGCGACGACTTCTATGAGTTTGTCAACGGCGGTTGGATGAGGAGCCATCCGATCCCTGCGGCTTGGCCCTCGTGGGATTCCTTCAATGCGCTTCAGAATCACAATCAGCAAGCACTCCACGACATTCTCGAAGAGGCCGCCAGGGACAGGACCGCTGAGCCTGGCTCGAACTGGCAGAAGATCGGGGATTTTTACGCAAGCTGCATGGATGAAGGACAAGTCGAGTCTGCCGGTCTCAAACCGCTCGAACCCGCCCTCCAACAAATTGCCGATGTCCAGGACACTGCGGGGCTTGAGAAAGAAATCGCGCGCCTGCAGCTCATCGGCGTGAATGCCGTTTTCGCCTTCGGCTCAGAGCAGGACTTAAAGGACAGCACACAAGTGATCGCCGGCGCTGGTCAGGGCGGCCTCGGATTGCCAGACCGGCAGTATTACGTGGACGACGATGATCACTCGAAGCAGCTCCGCGCTCAGTACCTCCAGCACGTCACCAATATGTTCAAGCTGATGGGCGACAGCGAGGACAAGGCTCGGAGCGAGGCGGCGACGGTTCTCGACGTCGAGACAATTCTCGCCAAAGCCTCGAAAAAGCGCGAGGACCTGCGTGATCCCGAGGCGAACTATCATCCGATGTCCCTCACCCAGCTGGATCGCCTAACGCCGCACCTTTCCTGGCAACAGTATTTCGCCGAGGTGGGCGTTCCCGGTTTGAAGGACGCCGACGTCGGCCAAATCGAATTCTTCAAGACGGTAGACGAGTCCATCGCCTCGGTTCCGCTGGGTGCTTGGAAGACCTATCTTCGTTGGCATTTCGTTCATTCCGTTGCGACGAGCCTGCCCAAGAGGTTCGTCGACGAGAACTTTGACTTCTACGGCCACCAGCTGACCGGTTCGAAGGAACTTCTGCCGCGCTGGCAGCGCTGCGTCCAAGCGACGGACCGCGAGCTCGGTGAGGCGCTCGGACAATATTACGTCCAACGTTATTTTCCGCCCGGGGCCAAGGCCCGCGCCCTGGAGATGGTGAAAAATATCATGGCGGCACTTCACGATGATCTTCAGACGCTCGATTGGATGAGTCCGATGACCCGCGAGCAAGCCACGAAGAAGCTCTCGATGATGACCTTAAAGATTGGCTATCCAGACAAATGGCGTGATTACTCGAAATACGAAGTTGATCGCGGCCCGTACGTCGAAAACGTACTTCGAGGCAACGCGTTTCAAGTCTCTTGGGACCTTTCCAAGATCGGCAAGCCGGTTGATAAGTCGGAATGGAGCATGACCCCGCCAACCGTCAACGCGTATTATTTTGCTCCGCTGAATGAAATTGTCTTTCCCGCCGGAATCCTTCAGCCGCCCTTTTTCGATCCCCATGCGGACGACGCCGTCAACTATGGCGGCATCGGCTCGGTCATCGGACACGAGATGACACATGGCTTCGACGATCAGGGGGCGCGATTCGACGGCAACGGCAACCTGAAGAATTGGTGGACACCGGAAGACCTCAAGAACTTTAAGGCGCGTGGCGAGTGCATCGCAAAGCAGTTCGGCTCCTATGAAATCGAGCCGGGCCTGTATGGCAATGGGAAGCTCGAGGAGGGCGAAAGTATCGCCGATCTCGGTGGTATGACAATCTCGCATGCCGCATTCGAGCAGACGCCGGAAGGCAAAGTGAATGCACCTTCGATCGACGGCTTCACGCCCGAGCAGCGGTTCTTCCTTGGTTGGGGCCAGATCTGGGAGGAGAACATCCGCCCAGAATATGCGCGGCTGATCGCCAAGACCAACGAGCACCCACTCGGCAAGTTCCGCAGCAATGGCCCGCTGTCAAACACCCCGGCGTTTGCGAAGGCCTTCGGCTGCTCGGCGGATTCGAAGATGGTTCGCTCCGAGTCGGAGCGCTGCCGCATTTGGTGACAATCCGATGCCCGAGCCTAACGGCTCTTCCCGAGGATTCGTTCGATCTGTTGAAAATGGTTGAGGTCATGGCCGGCGAACATCTTCACGATGGTCTCGACCGTTTCTTGCCCGCGCTCGTTGTGATTTCCATAATGTTTCCACTGTTCGGGAGTCAGCGACTTGAGCAGCGCAAGATTTGCCTTGCGCAACAGGCGATATTGCTCGAAGGATTTTTTTAGGTCGCGTTTGTCGTAATGCAGCGCCGTCACCCACACGTCCTGATCGAAGCCAATGATTTGCGTTCCCGGCGCACCGAGGATGGCGCGAATCCGGTAGCCGCCTACGAGCTCCGTGTCGGCGACGTGCGCCACGATCTCCCGAATCGACCACTTCCCTGGGGCGGGGCGCTTGCGCGCCTTGGCGCTCGACACGCCCTTCAAGAGCTTCTTGAGCCGAGCCGGAGCTGCAGCCTGAAGTCTTAGTGGGTTTTTCCCCTTGAGATGGCTAAACATTCGATTGCGGTACTGTTCGGCTGTTTCTCCCATGTCGCCCTCCACAATGAGCTCGAATGAGCCATTCTAAGGCAGGGCTGTGCAATCTGAAGGTCGAAAGCAGCCACAACTGAGCTGCGCCGAGAGCCAATTTGGTTCGACTCGCTGCAAACGAAGGCTGTTTCCAATCCTGGAAACTGAGAATGCCAGAAGCCAAGGCTTCGATTGAGCCGCGTCGTAAAATCTAGCCAAGAGCCGGAATCGCTACGGGAATTTAACAAGCCGACCGGCCGTCGAGAGACGAGTGTGCGAGGCGAATAGCATGGCACCCAAAGCGGCCGACCCGCCACCGGCCCCGATCCCAGGACAGGGTGACCCGCCGGTCAGTGCCGGAGCCGCGGGTAGTCCCGCCAAGCCCCCCCTTACGCCGGAAGAGCAGGAACTCGCGCGCAAGCTGGAAGAGCAAGCCGCACTGGAAGCCGAATTGGCCGAGCGCGAGCTGCGTGCTGCGAATCTGCGCGCCGAACTCGGCGCATTCGAGCGACGCTATCTCCACTTTGTTGGTTCACGCTATGCCGAACTGGACGAATGGCAGGCGCGCCTCGCGGAGCGCCGGGCCGAGGAGCGGCCCGGCAACGAACGCGCCAAGCAGGCCGCGGGCGAAGCTCGCGCCCGGGCGGAGGAAACGAAATCGGCTGCAGGTCAGAAATCCTCCAAGGAGCCTCACGCCTTCACGGCCACGCCGGAAATGAAGCGTCTTTACCGCGAGGTCGCCAAGCGCATTCACCCTGATCTTACCTCGGACCGCAAGGACCGCATCAAGCGCCAGCATCTAATGGCCGAGGCAAATCGCGCCTACGAGCGCGGCGACCAGGACCGATTGGTCAAAATCCTCACCGAGTACGAACATAGCCCCGAGGCCGTCGAAGGCGAAGGCCCCGGGGCCGAACTGATTCGTGTGATTCGGCGCGTCAGCCAAGCTCGCAGCCGTCTTGCCGAGATCGAAGCCGAGATGCAGGACGTGCTGCGCTCCGATCTTCATCAGCTCAAGCTACGCGTGGACGAGGCGGAAAAGAGCGGCCACGACATTCTGAAACAAATGATTGCCAAGGTCGACCAACAGATCGCTGCCGCGAAGCAGGCCCTGGAAAGAAAACGGGAGGGTCTCGGCTGATGCCCCAGCATGGCGCATCCTCGGCGAACAAGATCGTCCCCGCACCTGCGCGCGCGCTAGCCTCGCGCTCGGCGGCCCTGGTGACGCGCGGCCTGCTGGATCTGGCGCGCGACTCCAATTGGCTCATCAGGAAGATTTTCAGCGGGCACACTTCGCGGCTCGCCCTTTCCTCGACGGGCCAGCTCTCGGCCGCCCTGCCGCTTGCGCCGAACGACACCGAGAGCATCGCCCTGTACGATATCGAGCTCGGCAGGCCGACCGTAGCGCTTTCCGTCCCAGGTGAGAAGCCGAATGCGCGTTCGGCTTTACCAGTAGCGTTTGCGTGGTCATCTACCGCAAGCGACCTGGTGGTCGCCTGGCAAAATTGGGGGAGCCGCCTGTATGCCTTCGACCCTCACGGGGAGATCTCGTTAGGTGGTTTCGGCGAATTTTCAGCTTTTCCGGGCCATCTGGCCTGGTCTGACAGCGGAAAATACCTCGCCTCGGCGTGCTCGGGCGCTGCGCGGGCGCGCGTACGTCTCTGGGAGGCGGCGCCCCATTCGAACAGCGGAATGCCGTTCGCGGAGCCTCCGCTCAGTGAGGTTGGCGGTCCGCGCTCGTTTGAGGAGTGGTTCGACGACGACCCGCTCGATACAGACTCAGCTGACGAATCCACGTTCTCTGGTTTTGGCCGCATCGCTTTCAGCCCGGATGAAGGTACTCTTGCGAGCGTGATTGAAATCGAGGGGGAATGGGCGGACGACTCCATCGTGCTGCTCGACGTGCCCACGCTGCGGCGCCGAGCCACTTTTCAGGCGCAAGGGCACATCACAGGACTAGCCTGGACCTTCGACGGCCAGAATCTGATTCATTGCTCGGCCGGGCAAGCCTACCGAACAAGTCCGATTTCGCCGGAGATCGAGTCGCTCCCGTTCGGCGCCGAGCTGGTTGCCTGCCACCCGCACCTGCCGGTCTGTTTGTGCTTCAGTTCGTGGCTCAGGAGTTCCGCGAAAGGCCGTCTTTTCCTTGCCGATCTGGAGCGGCTGTCCGTCTTCGATGAGTATGCCGCCGAGGGCGTGGTTGACTTGCGTTGGTCACGCGACGGCTCAAAAGCCTATGCCGTCACGGCCGACGGCCTTGCTTACATCTACGAGCTGCCTCCGCTCTAGCTGGTAAGGTTTTTCTATTCCCAATGACGACCTGTCATTTTCTCGGTCCACTGCCAAATCTCGGACCTGACTTTCGGATCGCGCAACAGGGGGTTTGATTCCGCCGGCTTGCATTTGACGAAATATTTTCCCGAAACTTGCGCCACTGCTGGCGAGGTCGCCAGATAAAGGGACCCTTCGGCCCCCTGTTTCGGATCGAGCATGAACGGATGAATGGCCGCGACGATGATCTTGAAAAACAGGCCGGGGCTTGCGCCACCGATGTTGGTTCGAACCACACCTGGATGGAGGCAGTTTGCAGTAACGCCCGATGTTTCGAGCCGTCGAGCTAGCTCGAATGTAAACGCATTCATGAGCAGCTTCGATTGGCCGTAAGCGGAAAAGCCACTGTATTTTCGCCGCTCGAATTGCAGGTCGTTCAGCTCGAGGCGCGCGTGCCGCTGCGCCTCCGACGAGACATTGATGATTCGCGAAGGCGCACTGGCTTTCAGCAAGTCCAGCAAGAGAAGCGTCAACAGAGCCGGGCCCAGATGGTTGCCCGCGACGGTCATTTCGATACCTTCGGATGAAATCGTACGCTTTGGCAACGCTGCGCCCGCGTTGTTAATCAACACATCGATCCGCGCATACCTCCGTTCGATCTCCGACGCGAGGGCTCGGACCGATGCCAGCGAAGACATGTCCGCGATCAGCAAATCAAGTTGAGAAGAGCCCGATTCCCGTCGGATCTCCTCCATCGCGGCTTCGCCCTTCGGCCCGTTGCGGCAAACCAATACGACGTGAGCGCCTTTGCGTGCCAGGGCCAGCGCGGTTTCCTTGCCGATGCCACTGTTTGCGCCCGTGACCACGCAAGTCTTTCCGCTCATGTTTTCCGAATCCGCCACGGACAACCTTTCAGCAGAAATGCGGAGTGGCTTCGGATGTACTACGCCAAAGGCAGACTCGCCTCTGCATTCAGTGTCGAATCGGCACGATCACCGGCCATGAAACGCACAAATCCGGCGGCAGCGATCATCGCGGCGTTGTCCGTCGAGAGTGCGCGACTGGGGAAAAACACCTCCAGGGCGTGACGACTGGCTTCGGTCTCAAAGGCGGAGCGCAGCTCGCTATTCGCGGCAACGCCGCCCGAGACGAAAATGGCGCGCGCGGGGTGGCGTCGCGTGGCAGCCAACGTCTGGGCCACCAGATTGCTGACTACCGACCGTTGAAAACTTGCGATCAGATCGAGCGTGGTCGTGGTCGAAAGAGCGCGGATTTGATCGGCGGCGCGCTCTCCGCGGAGCAGGGCTTGCCGACGTGCCTCAATTTCCGGCTGGAGTTGCGGATTGCGCCGTAGGTAATGGAGCACGGCCGTCTTGATCCCACTGAAACTGAAGTCGTAGGGATTGCCGGTCATCTTCGGATCGGAGAATCGTACCGCCTGGGCGTTCCCGTGCGGCGCGAGGCGATCGATGATCGGTCCGCCCGGATAGCCGAGCGCCAGCATTCGCGCGACCTTATCGTAGGCTTCACCGGCGGCGTCGTCACGTGTTCCCCCGATCTTGCGGTAGGAGAAGTGCGCCGCACCGTTGGCACGCCCAGACTCTACCGAGTAGAGAATTGTGTGGCCGCCGGAGACGATCAGACAGACGGCCGGAAACTGCGGCTCGCGGCCCGCCGCGCGCGCCTCGAGCAGCACGGCGTGGACGTGGCCCTCCAGATGATTCACCGCGATGAGTGGTTTTCCGAGCGATAGAGCGAGAACTTTGCCATAGGTCACTCCGACCAATAGCGCGCCGACCAAACCCGGCCCCTGCGTGACGGCCACAGCATCAATATCGCCCAGCGGGATGTGCGCTTGCGCAAGGGCCTCGCGCACCACCGGAACGATTTGCCGGAGATGTTCGCGGGAGGCCAGTTCTGGCACCACGCCGCCATACTTCCGATGAATCTCAGCTTGCGATGCCACGACATTCGATAGAATGTGTCGCCCGCCCGCCACGACAGCCGCAGCGGTCTCATCGCACGAGGATTCGATGCCCAAAATAAGGTGTTCTCTTCCAGTCACCAGGAAAACCTGATCCTTCCAGCACCTCAGAAGGCCTATGTTAGCATGGTGCGACTGTGGGACCTCTCAGACCAAAAGGTGCAGCGAACAATCGATGAGCGGGCAAATAAAGAAAGTGCGAAAAGCTGTCTTACCCGTAGCGGGATTGGGTACGCGATTTCTTCCCGCAACGAAAGCCGTTCCCAAGGAAATGCTCACGGTCGTCGATAAGCCGCTCGTCCAGTATGCCGTTGAGGAATGCGCCGCGTCGGGGATCGAACACATCATCTTCGTCACGGGACGCAATAAGAGCGCGATTGAAGACCATTTCGATCTTTCGCCGGAGCTGGAGATTTTTCTCGAGCAACGTGGGAAACCCGATCTGGCACGTTCGGTTCGCGAGATCGGCAAAGGAATGAAGTTCAGCTACACACGCCAGAGTGAGGCGCTCGGACTGGGACACGCCGTGCTTTGCGCCGCAGAATTGGTCGGCGACGAGCCGTTTGCAGTGCTCTTGGGCGATGTGATCATGGAGGGTGCGGTGCCCGCCACCCGCGAACTCGTGGAGATTTACGAGGCGACTGGATCGGGGGCGATCCACGTCGAGCGCGTGCCTCGAGAGCGAGTGCACCTGTACGGAATCGTGGACGCCGATCCGCCAGAGAAACGCTCCCGCTGGGGCGAAAAGGTCGTGCGCGCAAGAAATCTGGTTGAAAAACCGAGTGCCGAAAAGGCCCCCTCGAATCTGGGAGTTACGGGACGCTACGTCTTGCCACCGGAAATTTTCGATTATTTGAGAACAACCAAACCGGGCGCGGGCGGCGAAATCCAGTTGACCGATGGACTGTGCCGTCTTGCTGAGAAGAACAAGCTGTTCGCCTGCATCTACGAAGGGAAGACGCACGACGCCGGAGACAAGCTCGGATACCTCGTTGCCACGGTTGAGTTCGGAATGAAGCATCCGAAGCTGGGCGAAGGTTTCCGCAACTATCTGCGAGGTCTGACCCTGTAATACCGCAAGCGCTCTTTGCGTTTTTCGGTGTAGCTGAACCTAGTTGGGCGCTCGGCCGACCATGAAGTCAATAGGGAGCGCTGGGATCGTGATCAACCTTTTCCGGAACGGCAAGTGCATCGAGACGTGGCAGTCGAACGATGCATTGGGCTTCTTCGCTTAGCTCGGCTTGGTGCCATCACTGACGGCGAAATAACGACGCCATCGCGAGAATGGCGAAATCGCAGAAACCTCATTTTGAAACTGCCTTGCGTGTGTGACGAAACAGGTTCAGCAGGACGTCACCCTATTACCCGCGCACGATACGCCAGCGACAACCCGTTTCTAGCGTGGGCTTGCCTCCTGTAAGCCTGAGAAGGCGGGTTCAGACGAGAATTGGGAGTTTCGGAGACGGTATCCGTCCCGCGTGCGTATGTGGTACTTCCGGTGTTGCGAGCTCGCCAGTGTGACTTTGATGGTGCGCCAGCCCCGGTTGGGATTCGGCTGCGGATAGTAGCTCAGGGAGTAAAGATGAGCCAAATCATCCCGTATCGAAGTGAACGCGTCTTGCTCCTGTTTCCAGGTCTTTGCAAAATAGACCTTGCCGCCCGTAGCCGCGGTCATGCGCTGGAAGACCGCGTTGGAGATGGGCTCCAAATGGGCCTGTTCGGTGCTCACCATGTAGATCGTGGTTCCGGTGGACTGAGCGAGCTCAGCTACTTCTTCCGGAGGGACGACACTGGCGTTGTCGGGGCCGTTGGAGAAGACGACGATCACTTTCCTTCCCGTAAAACGCGCAGCATCCTCGACCGTCAACAAGAGGCAGTTGTAAAGAGCGGCGTCATCTCCGGCGACGGTTGTGCGTACACCACGCAAGACCTGCGCACGGTCGTCTGAAAGAGGCGAGCCTCGGGAAAGGTCGCGACTATAAGAGTAGAAAGCCACTCGATCGGCGCCTTCTAGGGAGCGGACAAAATCGGCGATCGCGTCCTGGGCAAAAACAAATCCGCGGTACATGTAGTTGCTGGTGTCAAAAAGGACGAAAACGTTCGCGCCCCCGACGAGCGAACTTAGCTCACGCGCAGTCACTCGTTCGCCCGTGTTAGTTTCTCCTTCAGGAGATGCGAGCCGTCCCCCAGGAGGCGCCACGTTCGGCAACGTGCGGACGGACTCGTTGCCTTCTCCGAAGACCGCGATGTGTTCGGGAATCCCGTCCTCAGTGACGACGAAGTCCTCCGGCCGAAGGCCGGTGATGTAACGCCCCTGGTTGTCGGTTACGGCCACGTTGAGTTGTACCAGGTCAATGGCAACGCGGATGTGTGGCCCTTCACTTTCCTGTGCCAGCAAAAGAGCGGAAACGGATGTGAGCAAGGCGAGAACTGCCAGAAGACTTTTCCGCATCACGGTCCTCGAAACGAAAACACAGCTATGCCGTCGGAGCGGCCAATTCAGTTCAGCTTCTCATCCCTTGGTGGGGTCGTAGAAGACGTAGGAGCGCCCCCCTTGGCGGGCAGTGCGTCAAGCCGCCCTTGGCGAAACTCTTCTCCGACTTCCCGCATGGCCCGAAGAATTGCCGGTGAATCGTCCAAGTCCGTGGCGAAGATCTTTACGACCATTTCGAGAGTCAGCAGGGGAACCAGACGGTTGAGCGCCACCGGCGGATAGCCCATCTCGTCAGCTAATCGAGCCCAATACAGGTTCGGGGAATCCCAGGTTTCCGACAGCAGTCGACTGGAATAACCCTCGAAGCTTGGCAAGGGCCCTGTGTTAATCAGCTCCAACGCGTACGTTCGCGCCAGGATAGGATGAGGCACGCCAAAGTCACGCGACAGCCGCTCCCAATTGACTTCGGCCGGATATTGGCGGGCGAGACTCTCCAGCTCTTCTCCTGCCGCCCCGCGAGAACTGCCCTCGCCGGGAAAGCTTCGGCGATATTCGACGGCAAGATAAAAGAAGTCGGCGGGCGCCATCTTGGACGTCGCTTCGGCGATATGCCCCTGTTCCAAGGCAGCCCTGAGCCTTGCTGACTCCTGGGGAATCATGCGGTCTGCCAGAATGCTGGTCACACGGTCCCGTAGCTGGCTATCTCCCGCCGAGGCCGTCAAGAGTTCTTCTCCGGCCCGCTGATACAAAGCGATGGCGTGGAGCTCATTTGGAGTCACATCCCACCACCGCGGCAGCACGGCGTTGGCAAAAACTCCCGGCACCAAATCCGACCAGATGAGAGCCTGGATGTTCTCAGGAGCGACAAAATCCTGTTCCATATGGCCTAAAACATAGGGCAAATCGGCCAGCGAGCCAACCAGATGTGCGCCGCCACCGGCGGGCGATCCTGTTCCCACTAAGCGAGGAGTCTGCCAAAGGTCCTGGTCCATGCCGATGATCGTCTCTCCGGAGAAATCATGAGACCGAACCAACAGGGGGTTGTTGTGCAGAGCTTGAGAGCCGGGGGGCTCGTAGTAGGCGTAGTTGAGTCCAACGAGCGTGTCGCGAAAGAAGGGGACGAGCTGCCCGCGCGCTTCTTCCACCCGCTCGGCAGGACCGGGCGACTCGATGATCTTTGTGAGATCGGTTCGCATTTGCAATTCCGTATGCCGGTTGTCATAGACACCGGCTGCCCACTCCGCTCTTTCTCCTCGGGAGAAAATCGGACGAGGCATCTGGAATTCCTGCAGTTGTTCAGCCAGAGGAACCAGATTCTTGCCCGCGGAAGCCCCATGCGCCATTGCGTTTAAACCATCACCGAGCGCAAACAACGTGTCGAGCGAAACCAAGCGCTGATCGTCTAGCACGACGCGAATCCTGGCGGCCAGTTGCGCATGCATTTGCTGGCCAGCCGGGCTCATTTGGCGAGGGCCGACGATCAAGTCGATAATCTCGCTCTGGCTAGCCCGCGGGTTGCCGGTCGCTGTTGCCAGCTCGCCGAAGGACTTGCGTCCCGCATCAAAAAGCTGCGCGGCCGTGGAAATATGGGCAAAGGGCTGAATCAGATGCTGCCACGACACATCCTCGTCACTCTTTGGAATTTGATCTTGGCGCGCCAAGATTTGCCACAATCCGACGTTGGCTTGAAAGATTCCCATGGCGTTGCCGCGCAGTGTGTGATCAGGAATCTTTCCGACGGCGCTCGCGGTGTTCAGGAAGAGGTCAATCGAAGCATCCCCCAGCTCAGGAAATTCAGCAAAGAGCAGATACTGGGTGCTGAACTCAGAAAACCTGTCGGCCATCAGTCCAACCGTTTGAGGGCTCAAGCGGTGTCCTGCCGACCTCCTCCTGTCTATTTCACTGAGTGCCAGAAAGATCTCGCATGGTCCGGCCTCGGTCATTGGCACACGCGAAAAGGCAAAGATTGCCTCCAAAAGTCCCTCCGAATCGTTCCAATCCCGAATGCGCAAGCCCTGGCTGCGGGCCATCTCCGCATTCGCTTTTCGCCCGAGGATGATTTTCCATGCATGAAGATTGCCCGGCACGTGTGGTTCCCCATTGGCGTCCCACTGCAGACGAGTCGTCAAGAGCAGGAGGGCTGGGTCGGGACGAAAGACCGAGGCCGTAGCGCTAGGGCGCCCGTCCTTCCCTCGAAGCGCCTCATATAAGCGCCGCAAGCGAGCGGGCTCTATAAAGTGTGCCTGTTCGTCGGCACTGGCGCGGGCGAGCGAATCAAAGTAGGCAGCGAGCCACCCGTTGTCTTTGGCCAGGAGCCTCGGGACAAACTCTTGCGGTGAATCCGGGCTTGCACCCACGAGGTTTCGCCACTCCGATTCCGCGGCCGGACCACCGGGCACCAGCACGCGTCCGGATCGAATGCGAATGTAAGACCCGTAGTAATCCAGCGAAGCGGCCAGCGGCAATAGTCTTCTGAGCCCCGGAGCTTGCTTGAGAGACAGCAATGTCTCCAAGTCCATGCGGCTACACGCGGCGTACAGTCGAGCCAGCGCCGGATCGTGCAGAAGCATGTCGAGAAGTCCGGTGGCACCCTTGATCTTCTTGCTGTTTTCGTCCTCGGCCGACATCCAGTCCTGTTCCGTCAAAATGACGGGGACCTGGGAGTTTGGGAAGGAATAGATGAAGGGCGCGCCTCCTTGCAGAGTTCTCTCGAGGTCAGGAAGAGGGAATCCGGAGTCGATGGTAAGGAATGCGCGTTGTGGGTCGGCGGTCTCCACATATGTGCGGCTTCGTCCGCAATCCGGCCGCACTCGATAGCCGAGAACTTCAAGGACCCTCTGCGCCTCATCGCACGTGGAGACTTCGATCGCTCCACTGGGTCCTGCCAGCGACGACAGCTCTCTGGCTTGTTCAACGTATCGCCGCAGCAGGATCAAGAATTCCGTTGGTCGAAGGCTAGACCCTTGGCCCTGATATCCGCGCAGGAAGACGTTTCGCGCAAGCAAGGGTAGGACGTCGTCTGGGGAGACTTTCTGGCTGATGCCGGCCATGCGCAGAAACGACCGCAAGGGACCCGGGATGGTCGTCGTTGTGGCGTCGGGGGACTGTGCTCTGCTCGCGTTCAGCCTAGGGGAAGCGGCACCAGAAACTTCCGGGGCCCACTCTGCACACATACACAACAAAACCGCCAAGCAAGCCGGCAAGTAAAGAGGGCACTTCATCGCTGGCGCTCATGTGAAGATCGCTGAATCCCACCCAATGCAGCGACCTCAACAGCGGGGCTCTTTTCGCCGTGCACGGTGGGGCAGAATCGGCTCACATCTGCCACGTGCACGGCCAAAGATAAATCATACTGCGCCGAACTCCAAGGCTTTTCTGGCCAACCTCGGCAGCACACGGCGCAAAACGAAAGCGAATACCACGTAACCTCTGTGGTTTCAGTTGCAAGCAGCTGCCGAGGGAGCGTCGTTCGTCAGTGCTGGAATTTTCCGATAAGTTGAGCTTGAGCGAGGATGTGTCCCTTGATCGCGCGCTCCACATCGGCCTTTGTCGCTCCCGCTCGAAGGCCTGTCTTGGAATCCAGCGCGTAGAGCTTAAAGAAATAGCGATGCGCTGAGCCGCGCGGAGGGCACGGGCCGTTGTAGCCGATCTTTCCGAAATCGTTCCGCCCTTGAAGTGCTCCCTTCGGCAATTGAGGAGACCTGGTCACGGCTTCGGGCAGCTCGTCGGTGTCTACCGGGAGATCGTAAAGCACCCAGTGAACCCAGACGCCGCCAGGTGCATCGGGGTCATCTGCAATGATGGCAAGACTTCTGGTTCCTGCCGGAGGGTCGGTCCAGGAAAGCGCTGGAGAAACGTCCGCTCCATCACAGGTGAATTTTTTCGGTATCGATCCTCCGTCTCGAAATGCGGTCGTGGTAATCTCGAATGCCATCGCTCAATTTCTCCACCAGGCTCACACGCCAGTCTATTCGTCTCGCTGAAAGTTTCTGCTTTCGTCAGCCTTTCGCGGTCTGCCGAGAATGGCCATTGGCCTCTCTCTCCACACGCCGTCCTCTTGGTATTTGAGCGTGTAGATGTGTAGCAGGCGCCACCCTTGTCCTAGCAGTTCATTGACCTCCTCGCGACCCCGAGCCTCGATGTTGTGTCCCGTCAGCTCGACGATATCCAATTGCCACAGGGGCGACGCGACCAGGGTTGTTGCGAGATCGGCAGACTCGCCTTGATTTCGTCGAAGCTTCACGAGCTCTATTGCGTGAGCGGTTATGCGGTACGGCCCCGAACGATCGGGCCTCGGGCAATTTTCAACTCGCTCGACGCTACGTTGTAGCGCATTGAACCTCGTTTCCGCAAGCCTCGGACTACATGTTGCACCCTCAAGTGCTTGCTTAGCTCCTGCCATCAGCAGCCAGGATCTTCGCTGTGCTGCTCATCGGTTCACTCTTAGCGTAGAATCCTGCGCCAGGAGGCGAATTCATGACTCACGATCAGAACGAAGCCGAATTCTCGCGGCGGGAGTTTTTGGAGGTCAGCTCTGGCGCGCTGGCAGCTGCCGGCGTGGGGTCGGTGACAACCCTCACGGGGCAGGATCGATCTGCAAAGCAGGACGACAAGCCGAGCAAGAACGATTCTGGGCCCACGAACCCGTTGCTGGATGCGCAGAATCCTGCTTCGAACAATCCACCACCAACGGATGCGGGCGGATTGCCGCCGTTTAAGTATCCCTTCGCTTTTGGGCACAAGCGGGTGCATGACGGCGGATGGTCGCGGGAGGTGACGGTGCGGGATCTAGAAGTGTCGAAGTCCATTGCCGGTGTGAACATGAGACTCACGGCTGGCGGCGTCCGCGAACTTCATTGGCACACGGCGGCGGAGTGGGCCTTCATGTTGTACGGCAGAGCACGAATTACCGCGATCGACCGAGAAGGGAAGAGCTTCGTTGCGGATGTAGCGGAAAACGATCTTTGGTATTTCCCCACGGGAATTCCTCACTCCATTCAAGGACTGAACCCCGATGGCGCAGAGTTCTTGCTTGTTTTCGACGATGGCAACTTCTCGGAGTTTGCAACCGTGCTGCTTTCAGACTGGATGGCACACACGCCCAAAGACGTCTTGGCCAAGAATTTCGGCGTCCCTGTCACGGCGTTAGAGAGACTGCCCTCGAAAGAACTATTCATTTTTCAGGCCGAAGTTCCCGGACCACTGGAGGAGGATAAGAGAGCAGCTGCCGGAACCCAGGGACCTTCCTCACACGATTTTGCGTTTCGCACCCTGCAATTGCCTGTCTCGAAGCGCACGAAAGGCGGGGAGGTGCGCATCGTGGACTCCAGTCAGTTCAAGGTCTCCACGACGATCGCGGCGGCGATCGTAACTGTCCATCCCGGAGGAGTTCGCGAATTGCACTGGCATCCGAACGCGGACGAATGGCAATACTACTTTGCCGGAAGAGGCAGAATGACGGTATTCGCAACCGGAGCTCGCGCGCGAACCATGGACTTTCAAGCCGGAGATGTTGGCTACGTGGAGCAAACATTGCCGCACTATATAGAGAACACCGGCGATACCGACCTGAAATTCTTGGAGATGTTCAAAAGCAGTTTCTACCAGGACCTTTCCCTATCCCAGTGGCTCACGCACACCCCGCCCGATCTTGTAATGGCCCACCTCAACATTGACCGGGGGACGCTCAATGCCATTCCTCGAGGGGAGGTTGTCATCATGCCGGAATAAAGCCACTGGGCAGAGGAAGCTATTTGAATCGCTGCGTATTGGAAAAGGGACTGCATGTCGTCGGCAAGCACATCCGGTTCATAAATCTCGAGGTAGTGAACAGGGCGACCGGAACTGTTGGGTTGCATGCCGCGATCGATTTCCTCCGGGTGAGCGAGGAACCTTCCTCGGCGCCCGTCGTAGGGTTGGAGCAGCGGCCCGTTGGCGATGGTCATGTCGCTGGTGCGGAAAAAGGAACGCTGCAGTGTATCTCGGTGCCGCCCTTTGGTTTTGATCGGATCTCTACCGTTCCTCCCACGAGCGTCAATCGTTCCCGCATACTGATAAGGCCCAAGCCGCGGTTCTTCATCGCGGTTTCAGGATCAAAACCCACGCCCTCATCTCGAACAAAGAGATGAACCGTGCCCGGCGCTCCCGCCAAGCGCACTTGGAAATGGTTGGCTCGGCTGTGCTTCAAGCCATTACGTAAGGCCTCCTGCGCAACACGGAACAGGCAGATGGAGATATCCTTGGGTAAAGCGCTCGGTAGGTCCTCCTCAATAAACTCCACCTTCACTCCGTGGAGCTCCGCAAACTCCTCACACATACCTCGAACTGCCACTTTCAAGCCAAGCAAATCGAGCTTGGAAGAGTGCAGCTCGTGGGATATCGCGCCCACATTTTTCAAGATTTCCGAGGCGCGTTTTTGCAATTGGTTGATCTGATCGTGCAAGCCGGAATGAGACTCGAGGGGCATTTCCGCGAGCTTCCCCAACTCAACCCCTAATAGCGAAATTTGCTGACATATATCGTCGTGAAGGTCCCTTGCAATCCGGGCGCGTTCCTCCTCTTGGGCTTGGAGCAGCCGTCCGCCGACCTTCGTCAGTTCCTCCTCGGCCCGTTTCCGATCCGTGAGGTCGACGAAACTCACCAAATTCGTCTCGCCGAGGGATGCAAAATGAAACTCGATGTGGCGGAAAGATCCGTCCTTGCAGCGAACCGTTGCTTCCAGGGGTGTAATCGCAGATCGGTTTCGAATGGCCTCCGCCGCTCGGGCTTCCCATTCTCTTCTCACTTCTTCGCGGTAGGCCTCCTCAGGATAGGCAAGCGGCCACCACTCGGCGGCGCTAGGCACATCCTCTATAGAATAGCCAAACAGAGCCGTGAACTGATCATTGACGATCTCATTCCGATGCTCTGAACCGGAGGTCACAACAGTGGCCACGGGAGATGCATAAATCAGCCGCTTACTGCGCTCTTCGCTCGCGCGCAGCTTCTCCTCGATCCGCTCGCGCTCGGTGATATCGGCGGTCATGCCAATGAGTCGGACCATCTTTCCGGCTTTGTCGAACGTAGCGTGGCCACTCTCCTCAAGCCACAGCAGCGTGCCGTCCGGTCGAAATCTTCGGTACTCGGTTCTATAGTCCGGGTCGTTGGGTGTCCGAGAGGTTGCCAAGCTCCACAGCCTGGCTCTGTCATCTGCATGGACCAAACTGAAATAATCCTTCGCAACACCGTTGCGGTTGGCTCCATCGAAGCCGAGAATGCTCAAGCATTCTGCAGATCGCAGCACCCGATCCGTGGGGGGATCCCATTCCCAGGCGTACATCCTGCCGACTTCGGCGGCGACGCGCAGGCGCTCTTCGCTTTTGCGCAAAGCCTTTTGGGCTTGCAAAATGTCGGTCAGGTCGTGCGCCACTCCGCGAACAATCGGTGCAGGCACCCCCTCGGTTCGGAGTGTGCTGGTGTATCTCCAGATCCGGGTTTCTCCGCTCCTGGTCCGCAGGCGCATGAACCCTGCGGACGTACGTTTCTCCCGCATCGTAGCTAGAAAAACATCGAATTCCGCGTGACTTTTCGGGCTGAGAAATTCACGCACGTTCCGATTTACGAGTTCGCCTGGCTCATAGCCCAGTGCCCGCGCCGCAGCTAGATTGACGCTGAGCAGGAGGCCGTTCAAGTCATGCGTGCAGATTAAATCGAGGCTGTTCTCAACCAAGTCGCGGTAATGCTCCTCATTCTCACGCAATCTGGAAAGCTCCTGTTCGTTGGATCCCGCGTCAGCTCACTCAGTGTCCATAGCGAGCACTCGGGTAACATCGTTGCCATGGATTATCGCACGTCAGGCTGGGCCGTTCTTAGCAGAGTAGCAGGAAACGCATTCAGCACGAATGCGCGCGCCAACAGGCAACATTTCAGCCGCGAGTATAACATTCAACTTCCACTCCAGTAAGTCGGGCGTCTACGTTTTGAGTGCGAGGAGGGTAATCTCGTTCGTTGGGCCATAGCGCAGCCAGAGGTTGCTCCAGCCGTGGGTGCAAGCGGTTTCATTGCCATGACAGACAGGCGGGGAGCTATTTGCTTTCGACGATGACTTCACCGGTCATATGCGGATGAATGGTACAGAAATACTCGTATCTCCCGGCTCGCCTGAATTCATAGACAAACCCCTCGCCTGTGTCAAGCGGCGGAGACGTAAATACGTGATTGGTTTCGGCGAGTTTGTGGGGTTCTTCGTCTTCGTTCTTCCAAGTGACCCTCGAGCCGACCGATATGACCAAAGTCCGGGGAGAGAAGGCGAAGTCCTTGATATCGACGACGTAGGGCGCAGGATCGCCTGTGGAAGCCGGCTTGTGCGTACCGGCTGCCGAGGTGAGGGTGAGGGACACTGCCAGAGTGAAAATCGCGGATTTGCTGACCAGCTTCACAGTCGGCTTTCCTTCGACCCGTTTTCGGCGAGAGTTGAATCCGTAACGGCAAGTGCGTGTTTTCCGCGGACGAAATTCACCTGGGTGAGGCCGAGTAGACCTCGCAGTTGATCGGCCGCAACCGTCATGGGACCGGGCGAGGCCCCCGGCGTGGCCGGGGGCGGCTGCGGAAAGGCCGTCGACGCTGCCGTGTGAAAGGTAATGTGGCCTTCGACCTTCAACATGGTTTGGTGAATGTGGCCGTTCAGGACGCTGACCGAGCCGAATCGCTTCATGTAGGAGAGCGCCTGAGCGCCGTCGTCGGTGCCCCAGCCCCATGCCGGATAAACCGACCACAACGGAATGTGCGCGAAGACCACAATCGGAGTGCTGCTTGAGACATTGCTCAGATCCCGCTCGAGCCACTGCAACTGTTGGGGTCCGAGATTGCCGAGCCCACCCGGTGTAAGATTCAAGACATTGACGAGGCCTACGAAATGCACCCCCTTGAAGTTAAAGCTGTACCAGTCGTCACCCGTCGGGTTCATGGCATGGCGTTCCCGATACGCTTTGCCGGTACCGTCAAGCACGTCGTGTTCGCCGGGAACGAAGAAGATCGGGTGGGTCTTGAGCCCCTTCAGTAGCTGCGCGGCAGTATCGAACTCTTCGGGTTTAGACAGCTGCGTAATGTCGCCGGTGTGGAGGGCAAAGGAAGGAGGTGTGGGGAGAGCATTCACCTTGTCGATGGCCGCCTGAAGCGTGGCGGACACGTCGGGATTGGCCGGTTTGCTGAATCCGATGTGGCTGTCGCTGAGCTGGACGAAACTGAAATCCGCCGTCGCAAGGTCTCGAGCCACGCGGCCGACGTCGCCCAGGGCGTAGGATTTCAGAACCCCTCCGCTCAAAGTACAAAGGGCCCCAGTGCCGGCCCATGCCATGCACTCCAGGAAACCTCGGCGGTCGATCCCATCGTGGTTATGGTCGTAAACAATTCTTCTCGGCATTTCGCGCCTCTTTCATCAAACTGTACCCAATCCACTCGTTTTGCCCTGCACGAGTACAGACCGGCCTCGCGAAAATTTATTCCCTAGCAAACCGCGTAAAATGGAGCGGGAATAAAAAAGACCCGTGCTGGATCTTGCTCAGAAGGGACTCCCCGGAAGATGCCCGACCGATTCGAACAGGTGGTACTGCCGCACCTCGACGCTGCCTACAACCTCGCGCGGTGGCTTGTCCGCAGCCCAGCCGATGCCGACGATATGGTCCAAGAAGCATGTCTTAGAGCGCTCCGGTTCTTCGATGGCTTTCGCGGCGGAGACAGCCGGGCGTGGCTTTTGACGATCGTGCGCAATACTTGCTACTCGTGGATGCGAAGCAATCGCCCGTCGGAACTGACCGACGAGTTCGATGAGGCGGTCCACACCGAGTACAAGGCCGGACAAGGCGCAGAAGCGGAGCTGATTTCGCGCGACGAGAGCGACCGAGTGAGGAAGGCACTGGAAATGCTGCCGGTGACTTTTAGAGAAGTGCTGGTGCTGCGTGAGATGGAGGGATTCTCGTACAAGGAAATATCGCAGGTGACAGGAGTTCCGATGGGAACGGTGATGTCGAGCCTGTCTCGGGCACGCCAGAAATTGCGCGATCAGCTCGCAACCAGCACGAGAAAGGAGGTCTGAAGTGGACTGCACGCAGGATCGGCATTTACTGGAAGCGTATCTCGATGGAGAACTCAGTTTTGAGCGAAGCCTCGAAGTGGAAGCACACCTTGGTTCGTGTCCCGGCTGTTCTTCAAAAGTCCGGAGCTGGAAAGAGGTGCGCGAGACCGTGCGAGGTCCGGGGTTGTACTATCGCGCGCCTGCGCTGGTTGCAGACGATATCCGCAAGCGGATACGTCACGATCGGCGAACTCGCGGAGTCCCTTGGTTTCAACGATGGCTGTGGGCCGGAGCCGGGGCTGCGTTCGCAACTGCCGCATGGATCGTGGCCGTCACAGTGATACACCCCGCGATTCGCTCGTCTGACCAGGAGATTGTGGCGAATCACGTGCGCTCGCTTATGCCGAATCATTTGATGGACGTGGTGTCGACCGACCAGCACACGGTAAAGCCTTGGTTTGATGGAAAGCTCGATTTTGCGCCGCCCGTGCAGGATTTCTCGGCGGAAGGATATCCGCTCGCGGGGGGGCGTCTTGATTACCTCGAGCGGCACAACGTGGCCGTACTCATCTATCATCGAGCGCTTCACGTGATCAATCTTTATATCTGGCCGGCGGAGGATAACAGCAATACAGCTGTTCATGTGCAGACCATCCAGGGATATAACGTTCTATCGTGGAGGAAAAATGGATTTGAGTTTCGCGCTGTTTCCGATTTGAATGCCGCTGAACTTCTTGATTTTGCACATCTTATCGCGAGAAATCAGTAACGCCAACGGCCAAAGGGAGACTTCTGCATCCGACCGATTCGCCAGGAGGAAACATGCCGGCCCACAAAGACCTACCACGCGGCCAAAGCTCTGAAATTCACCAGCGCGTCAGTCAACAGTTTGGAGCGGCTGCGGCGGCTTACAGCGCCAGCCTTACGCACAGCGATCCCGATGCCCTACGCAGCGTGGTCGAACTCGCGCGCCCGAAGCCGGAGGATCTAGCCCTCGATATTGCCACCGGGGCGGGGCACACCGCGCTCGCCCTTGCGCCTCATGTACGCGGAGTGACAGCCTACGACATGACCGAGCCTATGCTTGTGGAGACCCTCCGCAATGCGACCGCTCGCGGACTGACGAACGTTTCGACGAGGCAGGGAACTGCGGAGAACCTGCCGTTTCCCGATGCGTCGTTCGACATCGTCACCGTGCGACAGGCACCGCATCACTATGCAGACGTGCGCAAGGCGATCTGTGAGATGGCGCGTGTGACGAAGAACGGCGGCCGAGTCATCATTGTCGACAGCGTTTCTCCCGATGACGATGTTCTTGACAGGCAGTGGAACCACTTGGAAAGGCTGCGCGATCCCTCGCATGTGCGAAATTACCGCCCCAGCGAATGGCGCGCGTTCGTCACAGAAGCGGGCCTGCGAATTACCTTCGAGGAGTTGGCGTTCGCTACGGAGAAAAGTGGTCCAATGGACTTCTCCGCTTGGGTCCGGAGGATGAATACGCCACCTGTGGTGGTCGAAGAACTTACCCGCTTGTTTCGCGAGGCATCTCCTTCACTCACTGCTGCGCTTCGCATTCAGATTGTCGATGGTGCCCTCCACTTTTGCGTTCCTCAAATTACGATCGCCTCCGTTAGGGACAGCTAGCTTAAGCCGCGCGGGAGCTGGGACCATTTGCGCAAGGGACGCAGGCGGTATCAGTCTCCGAATATTCATAAAGAACGGTTGATCTCAACCTTGACAGCTTCCTTACCCGAGCAGAGACTTCCAGTAACCCAGCTCCTGCGCGCCTCCCGCCCGGTTTTTTGGTAGGCGCGTCGGGTAAATTGAAGTTCAGGAGGAGACCCCCATGGCAAACATCACCCGGCGTGACCGTTTTTTCGATGATCTGTTCGATCTGCGTAGAGATTTCGATCAGATCTTTAACCGTTTCTTCAGCAATCGGCCGGGAATCTCGCGCCGGGACGTCCCGGAAACTCTTTCCACTCTCGTACCTCCCGTGAACACTTCCATCGACAAGGATGCCAAGAAGTTTGTTTGCCAAATCGCGCTGCCTGGCGTCGATCCGAAGGACGTGAATATTCAGGTGCAGGGCAATGTGCTTCACGTGTCAGGCGAGCGAAAGGCGACGAACGAAACGAAAGGCGCCGACTACTACCAAAGAGAACTTGTGTACGGTTCCTTCGAGCGCAGTATCATGCTGCCTGAGGGCATCGAGGGCGACAAGTTGGACGCGGAATATCACAACGGCGTGCTCGAGATTAGTGCGCCGATTTCAGCGACGGCTCTGCCACGGCGTATCGAAATCTAGACCACCCCGGAAGGCAAGCAAACTGCAACAGCATCAGGACGATGACATAGCCAACCAAGGCCCGGGATCCTTGTGGGTCCCGGGTCGGCTTTCGTAACTTCCTCCCCGCCGCAGAGGGCACGGTCGCTCTTTCCGCGCGGTTCGCATCGTAGCGTTGTCTAGAACGGCGAAGTAGCCGATACTGTTTGAGCCCCGCCTCGAAATCGGTCCGCAGGGCGTTGAGTTGCCGATGTTGCCAGGGTTGCGCTTGCGATGGGGCCATTTGCGCATAGGACTCGGCGCGCTTGTAGCGATCCTGCTAATGGTCCTCTGTCCCGCACTATGCTCGGCTCAAGAGGAGCTGCCCAGCAAGCCCGAGCCGGAAGAAGCTAACCCGATCAACGTGAATTGGCTTTACGGCCCATATGTTCCGAAGGAAGTTCCTTTGAGATCCTTAAGTAGGGACGAGCGTTTCAGACTCTACCTACGGCAGACGTACACGACCTGGGGCATCTATCTAAAAACTGTAGCCTTTGCCCTGGGTGACCAAGCTCACAACCGCTATCCGGAATGGGGTGATGGTTTTGGGGGATTCGCCAAGCGGCTCGGAACACGGCAGGCCGAATTTATCATTCAAAACTCCGTTATTTCCCTGGGGGATGGCCTGCTGGGCTGGGAGCCGCGCTACGACCGCTGCCACTGTACTGGCTTCTGGCGGCGCACGGGCCACGCATTTGTCCGAGATTTCGTCACCTACGACCGGACGGAAAAGAACTTACGGCCTCAGCTATTCACGTATCTAGGTGCTTTTGCCGGAGCCGTCACCGCTACGGCGTGGGAGCCGGGCCATAATGCGTGGCAAGTGAGAGGTTACCAAGCGGTGATTACCCAGATTCCGGTCGGCCTAGCCATCAACTGGATCGGGGAATTTGCGCCCGAAATCGGTTCGGCATTTCATAAGCACAAAGGCGGCCCTTGAAGGGCTATGGCGGTGCAATATATTGCTTGAGGAACTCGAACGCGAGATCGAAGCCCGAGCGCACCGCAGCTTGGAAAGAGAACGCGAGGAAGACCGCGCACGAGGCCGGAAGCAATCCAACCTGGCGCGGCGGTTGAAAGCTGAACTAGAGTCACCGACATGCCCACACCAAGAACTGACACACGACAACTTTGAGAGGCTGCGAATTTTTCCGTGAACGAGCCGCGCTAGCTACCTTTGTTGCTCTTCACTTTTGCAGTGTAATGGGACATCCCATGGCAATGATCCACGGCGCTGATGAGGTCATCCACCTTGAGGACGCTCGGATCATAGGTGACGACTGCTTCGTGGTTTGCGAGTGAAACGTTCACTGCTTAACGCCCTTCACAGGTTCATATAGATTTCACAGCCTAACTTTCTATTGACAATTCACAAGACGGGGCGCTACACAAGTGCGGGCCTGATCCGCGGCCCGTACTACCACCTCCCAATCAAAATCACCTCTGCGCAGAAAGGAGTACCTTCCATGAGTGAACAGGAAAATATCGAGATTGCCAAGAAGCAAATCGCTGCTTTGAACGCTCGCAACCTCGATGAGTACATGAGTCGAATCGACGAGTCTTTCGTTGGAGAGTCAGAATCTCCGCTCAGTCCCATTCGCGGGCGGGAAGCGGCGCGGAAGGCTTTGGAGATGACTCTAGCGGCCTTCCCCGATTTTCGGCTCGAAGTTGAGCAAATCCTTGCGAGTGGAGATTTTGTTGTCGCCCGCCTCAGCGTCACGGGCACTCACAAAGGGAACTATCTTGGAATAGCCGCTACCAACAAGCGCGTTAACTATCATTCTTGCAACGTTGTTGAACTGCGGAACGGTAAGGCGATTCGTAGCAGACTCTACGCGGACAACGCCACCCTGTTCCAGCAGCTTGGGGTTTTGTCTCTGCCCAAGGCAGCGGCTGCTGGCTAGGTCGGCACGGATAAACCACTGACTGTTTCTGTAGCAAGCTCGTGATAAAACGTACGAGCGATAATCGAAGGATTCGTGTGCCTACGCAACTGGAACCAGCGCTGGTGACTACAAGCGCAAGTGGGACATGCCGAATAACTATCCAGACCAGGGCAGGCTGGGCGGCTTTCTCAGCGTCAGGAGGGGCGTTACAGGGCGGATAAGTTTGCCGGTCCCTCGCTCGGCCCTTTCAGATTTAAAGAACGCGCCAATCCGTTAGGTTGGAACACGGGGGAGTTTGGGGATGAAGGCTCACTACCTAGAGATTGTCGCTTCGGATGTAGACGCGGTGTGTGCTGCCTATGAGGCTGCACACGGCATCAAGTTTGGATCAGCTGATCCGCTTCTCGGAGGCGCACGGACGGCTCCGCTGCGGGATGGGGGCAGCATTGGCGTGCGCGGTCCCTTGCGGGATACAGAGCAGCCCGTCGTTCGACCGTATTGGCTCGTTGACGACATCGAAGCAGCGTTGGATGCGGCATCAAAGCAGGGTGCTTTGGTTGCGCACCCCCCGCTCGAGATTCCAGGCAGGGGTACGTTCGCTATCTACATCCAGGGAGATGTGGATCACGGGTTGTGGCAACTATGATTTTTGGCCTGACAAGTCGCTCCGGTTCGACCGCCTTCGGCGGCTCGGAAGGCCGATTTCAAGGGAGGAGTTGCCCTTGCGGGCATGAGAAGCGTACGATGCGCACACTGCTGTCGAAGTAATCGGCCCAAAATTCTGACGGAGGAGCGACGATGAAGCGAATACTCATGTTGGTTTCTGTTCTGACTCTTTCCTTAGCTGCCTCCGGCGTATCGCTGGCCCAGAATGACCCGTTCGTTGGTACGTGGAAGTTAAATGTAGCCAAGTCCAAATTCACTGGCATGTCAGCGCCGAAGAGCGAAACGCGAACTATGGTAGCGCAAGGCAACGGCTTAAAGATCACCTATGACGGAATTGCTGCCGATGGAAGTTCGATCTCCTACAGCATCACCAGCAATCTCGACGGCAAGGACTCACCAATTGGCGGCACCTCGCCATTGGGGGCAGATTCCGCGGCGATCAAGCGTGTGGACGCGAACACGATTACATCCGTCGCAAAGAAAGCAGGCAAAACGATCTATACGACGCGAACCGTGGTGTCCAAGGACGGCAAAGTCACAACCCAAACGGTGAAAGGGACGAACGGCGACGGCGTGCCGATAAGCCTAACGACGGTTTGGGACAAGCAGTAGAAACCGAACTGGTTGGCTCACGGCAGACTGAGGGCCGGATCAGTTTTCACTATCGGCTGACGGCGGACCTATAGTCGATTCCAAAGCTAAGAATGTGACAGTTGGCTTGATTTGAGGTTTCAGACTGGCAGGCTTCACTCACGTAAGCTCTCAAACTCGCCTACAGCAGTCGGCGCTAAGGCTACGCTGGCTCGCCACAATGCCTGAAAACCGGTTTCCGAATGGGAACTTCTGGACCGTGCGAGTACGCGTTTGTATGGTGCCGAGGGGCAGAGTTGAACTGCCTACGCCGGCCTTTTCAGGGCCGCGCTCTACCGGTGAGCTACCTCGGCACCAGAACAATCAAGATTTTACGGAAAACCGGGCGGGCCGCAAAGCGAAAAGGATCGGAAGAAGGACCAGTTCGACGGTTCAGAGAAGTGACAGCGCGATTGCTCACTTCTTTCGTCAGTGCATGGACTGGTCGAACTCGCGCATCCAGTCTTTCTTCTTAAGGACTTCACGCGGTTTGGAGCCGTCGGCAGGGCCAACGATTCCGTCCTTCTCCATTAAGTCGATCAGGCGCGCGGCGCGGCCATAACCGATTCGGAGGCGACGTTGCAGAGTAGAGGTCGAGGCACGCCCCATTTCGCAGCAGACGCGCACGGCGTCCTGATAAAGTTCGTCGTCGACGTCATCATCTCCCTGTTCGGCGTCGACCGCCCCTCCGGCGAGGTTTTCATCCTTGGGTGGCTTGAGTAGCTCTTCGTTATAAACCGCTTTAGCTTGCTCGCGCCAGAAATCACAGACGGCGAGAACCTCGTTCTCGTGAACGTAGGGGCCGTGAATGCGATGCAGACGCGATGATCCCGCGGGCAGGAAAAGCATGTCGCCCTTTCCGAGAAGAGATTCCGAGCCATTCGAATCGAGAATCGTGCGTGAATCGACCTTGCTCGCCACACGGAACGAGATGCGCGCCGGGAAATTGGCTTTGATGAGGCCGGTGATGATATCAACCGAAGGGCGCTGTGTGGCAAGGATGAGATGGATGCCGACGGCACGTGCCATTTGTGCCAGGCGCGTGATCGATTCCTCAACGCCATTGGTGTCGACCATCATGAGGTCGGCCAGCTCATCGATGACGATCACGAGGTAGGGAAGCGGGCGGTGATCCTGGTCTTCAGCACTCTCAAAAAGGGAGAGCGATTGGCCCTTTTCGAATGTGCGGTTGTACTGCTCGATGTTGCGCACGCCTCGCTGGGCTAGCAGCTTGAGGCGGCGCTCCATTTCCCGCGTGGCGTTGCGCAGAACGTTGGCGGCGACTTTCGGATCGGTGACGACGGGCGTGAAAAGGTGTGGGATGTCGGCGTAGAGGCCAAGCTCAAGGCGCTTTGGATCAACGAGCACGAGCTTCATCTCTTCCGGGGTAGCCTTGTACAGCATCCCCATCAGCAGGGAGTTGATGAACACACTCTTGCCAGTGCCCGTCGAGCCGGCGATCAGCAGATGCGGCATCTGCGCCAGGTCGGTGGTGCGAATTCGGCCGATCAAATCTTTGCCGAGAGGCAGCGTGAGTTTTGCGGAGGAGTGCGAGAATTCGGGAGACTCGATCACGTCGCGAAGAGCGATCGTCTCACGGCGCGGATTGGGTACCTCGATGCCAACGGTGGATTTGCCAGGAATACGCTCGATCAGAATCGACTCGGCGCGGAGAGCGAGGCAGAGATCTTCGCCAAGCCCCGTGATGCGAGTGTACTTGATGCCCGCCTCCGGCTTGAACTCAAACGTGGTCACGACCGGGCCGGGATTGATCTGCGTAACGTGGCCTCCGACTTCGAATTCGGCACACTTTAGCTCGATGGCGCGGGCGTAATCCTTGAGCTCAGACTCGTCCATTTTTTCGCCGCGCTCGGCATTGCGCAGTAGCGTAGGGGAGGGGAGGCGAAAATTCGTCTTGCCGCGCGCGATTTTTGGATCGGACGGACTTCTCTTTGAAACCGTGGGCACCTCAGTTTCGTGGAATTCGATTACGACAGGAGCGGGTTCAGAAGCAGCAGGCCTGGCTGCTTCCTCAGACGGGTTTTCCTCCGCTTGTTCCTTGGTAGAGACGCGCTGCTCCGGCACGGGCGGGCGGCCGACGATCTTGATCTCTTCCACTTTTTTCCGTAGGCGCATTGCTTCGCGAGCTTCGCGCCACCGCTTCGCGCGATCGATCCACCTACCGATCACGCCGTCACTTGCCATCGGCTTTCTGGCCCATTCTGCGGCTGCGTGGAAAGAGAAGCTCGTGGTGAGAAACAGGGCGGCAAGCAGTGACGCAATCGAGACAAAGTTGGCCCCCAGAGCGTTAAATTCTGCGCGCAAGCCCTCAGCCAGGGCCCGTCCAAGCAGGCCCCCGGGCGGAAGTGCGCCGCGAACTTCGGGCATGTGAATGAGGGTGAGTTCGGCAGCTGAAAAAGCGAGCAGGAGTATCGCGCCGATGAACTTGGCTACTGGAGCCTCGACCAATTGGCTGCGGAACCAACGCATGGCGACGAGGAACATTCCGATTGGAAAAAGGAAGGCGGCATAGCCCGCAAACTGGAAGCAGAGGTCGGCCAGATAGGCACCGAACGGGCCGATCCAGTTGCGCGCCGGACCTGAGCCCGGAGGCGCAGCCGAGACGTTGAACGATGCGTCCTGCGGGGAATAAGAGAGCAAGCTGAGTGCGAGCAAGATCGCGACACTGAGCCCAACGAAGCCGATCAGCTCATTGATTCGTTTGTTTTCAGTTGGTGTGAGGACGCGCACCAAACAGTCTCCGTATAACCCGTAGATGCCTTACCGCTCCGTCGAGTTAGCCAAGCAGGGGAAGGCTCCAACTCTGCTGCGGGTCGCGCGGGCGCTGTCGCGCGAATCCACCGGGAGGAACGCACCCGACTATAGCAAAGAGCCCGCTGGAGTAAACAGCGAACTTTTGTCAGTTTCCTTCGCGAGGAATCGCGAAGGCGGCTCTGGAAATGGCGACATCAGTAGCCTGAGTGATAGAGAAATCCGACGGCGGCGGCGAAAAAAAGACAGTAGATTCCAAACCAGTACCAGCGACCTTGCTCCAGCCAGCGGCTCAGCCATTTCAGTGCCAGCAAACCAGCAAGAAAGGCAAACAGGGCACCGAGGAGGCTGGATGCGACGCTGGACATCAGTTGAGGGCCCAGGTGGCCATGTTGCGATTCGAGCAGCCTCCACACTTCCCGCACGATCGCCGCAGGCGTAAGAATAACCACCAGAGCAAAACTGAAATCTTCCGCGCGCACTTTCGGCACGCCGGTGAGGATACCGGTCGAGATCGTTGCGCCGGAGCGAGAAAATCCGCGGAAGGGGATACACAATCCCTGCACGGCCCCAATCCACATCGCCTGCCCGGGCGCCAGTTCGGAGCCAAGGGCCGGTGGCTCAGGTGTAGGCTCTGCCAGCCCGGCAATAAGAATCAAAACGCCGACAACTGCCAAAGCCGAAGCGATCAAGTCGAGACGGTCGAATAACTGCTCGACCCAGGCATGAGGCTGATGACGGAGCAGCACCTTTTCGATACCTTCGGTGATGACGCCACCGACGGTAGCCGTCAGGACGAGGGCCAAGATCAGCGCGATCGCGAAGTTTTTGAGATCAAGCATGTTTTGAAAGAATGCCCGCTGCCAACGCCGCCAGAAGTAGACGATGACCGCAAACATCGTTCCCGTATGAAGCATCACGAGCAGAAGGGTGGTTTCGGGCGCGGCCGGATCCATACCCATCAACTTTTCTGCAACGATCACGTGGGCAGAGCTCGAGACGGGAAGCAGCTCAGCCATGCCCTGCACAATGGCGAGTATGATGACTTTGAGCAGTGACATCGATCAGGCTCCAGTCTCTGCGCGCGTACCGATTCAGGGTACGGACGTTGAGCAAATTTCAATGGAGAAGCAAACAAAACGGCTGCCGCCTCAGGCGAGGAGCTTGGCCATGGAATACGCGTCGCGGCCGCCGGGATAGTAGCGCTTCTTGATCCCGCCAGTACGATAGCCGTGCCTGCGCCAGAAGGCAATGGCCGAGGCGTTGTCGACGGCTGTTTCCAGTGCGATTTCGCGGACACCGTCGGACGCAAGACGCCGCTCGGCTTCGGTCAACAGCAGGGATCCCACCCTAAGGCGACGATAGCGTTCGAGGACGTCGATTGTGATGATGTAGCCCCAATTGTCTTGG
>CAYOXF010000012.1:0-37849 GCA_964407845.1 uncultured Acidobacteriaceae bacterium
CCAAGATCCAAGATCGCTGAAATCGGAGGAGCAACCAGAATGGCCAGCGTCGAAGAACGCGTGAAGCAGATCATTGTCGAGCAGCTCGGTGTGGACGAAGGCGAAGTGACTCCCAGCGCTTCATTTGTGGACGACCTCGGCGCCGACTCGCTTGACACGGTCGAGCTGGTGATGGCCTTCGAGGAGGCATTCGGCATCGAAATCCCAGATGAGGATGCGGAAAAGATCGCGACGGTGAAGGACGCCATCGAATACATCGAAAAGCACTCCAAGGGAAAGTAGTAGTCCCGCTGAGTCATCCGCCAGGACAGGAGAGGTTTTTTTGAACCGCCGAGTGGTCGTGACGGGCATTGGCTTGGTCTGCTGTTGCGGTATCGGGACCGAAGAGGTCTGGCGCAACTTGCTGGCTGGTAAGAGTGGCCTGGGTCGCGTCACCGCGTTTGACGTCACGGGCTTCGACTGCCAGATTGCCGGTGAAATCAAGAATTTTGATCCTCTGAACTGGGTCGAGAAAAAAGAGCTCAAAAAGATGGCTCGGTTCATCCAAGTCGCCATGGCGGCTTCCGACTTCGCCATGCGCATGGCCGGACTGAAAATCAAGCCTGAATTTGCCAACGCGACCGGCGTGTACATCGGCTCGGGCATCGGTGGATTCGATGTCATCGAACGGGAGCACTCCAAGTATTTGCATGGTGGCCCGGGTAAGATATCGCCCTTCTTTATTCCTTCTGCCATCGTGAATCTGGCGGCTGGCAACGTTTCGATTCGCTATGGTGCAAAGGGGCCGAACTCGGCCACGGCTACGGCCTGCTCCGCCTCGGCTCATGCCGTGGGCGATGCGTTCAAGATCATCCAGCGCTGCGATGCGGAAGTGATGATCGCGGGAGGCTCGGAGGCTGCCGTCACGCCCATGGGCATCGGCGGATTTGGAGCGTTGCGTGCACTCTCCACTCGAAACCATGACCCTGAACATGCCAGCCGTCCCTTCGACGCCGAGCGGGACGGGTTCGTCGTCGGCGAAGGGGCGGGAATTCTGATTCTGGAATCTCTCGATTTCGCCCGACGCCGAGGTGCAAACATCCTGGCCGAAGTCGTCGGCTACGGGATGTCCGGCGATGCTTACCACATCACACAGCCCGCCGAAGGAGGCGATGGTGGTTACCGCTGCACGCTGGCCGCGATCAAGGACGCGAAAATCTCGCCGGACGACATTGGTTACGTGAATGCGCACGGCACATCCACGCCGATGGGAGACAGCATCGAGACGGTGGCTCTTAAGCACATTTTCGGTGAGCGTGCGAAACAAGTTCCCATCAGTTCCACAAAATCGATGACCGGGCATCTTCTCGGAGGTGCCGGGGGGCTCGAAGCCGGCATCAGCATCCTCGCCCTGCGCGATCAGATTCTTCCGCCGACCATCAACCAGGAACATCCCGATCCTGCCTGCGATTTGGACTACGTACCAAACCATTCGCGCCGAGTAGAAGTGACATATGCGGTCTCAAACTCCTTCGGCTTTGGCGGAACGAACGCTTCGCTGATCTTCCGACGCTGGGAGGGACGCTAGGTATGAAAGTAGGAGTTTGCATCAAGCAGGTTCCGGCCAAAGATGCACCGCTTGCAATCGTGGATAGCGGCGCTTGGATTCGGGAATCCGACATTGGATTTGAGACGAACGAGCCGGACAGCTTCGCCCTGGAGGAAGCATTACGCCTCAAGGAAAAGCACGGCGGGGAAGTCGTGGCTATTTCGATGGGACCGGAGCGCTCCAAGCAGGCCATCAAAGAGGCGCTCGCCAAAGGCGCCGAGCGTGGCATTCACATCTCCGACCCTGAGTTTTTTACCCTCGATCCGCTCACATCGGCTCGTTCTTTCGCCGCGGCGATAGCCTCCGACCATTTCGACTTGATTCTCACCGGGCTGCAGAGCGAGGACCAGGGCTTCGGTCAGACCGGAGTGCTGCTCGCCGAACTTCTGGGGTGGCCGCATGCGACGATCATTATGGCGATCGAAGTGACCGACACGCGCCTGAAGCTGAAGCGGGAACTCGAGGCCGGCTGGTTCCAGTGGGTCGAAGTGCCGCTTCCGGCTGTGCTTACGATTCAGTCCGGCATCAACAAACCGCGGTATGCGACGCTGAAGGGCATCATGGCGGCGAAGAAGAAAGAGATTGCCACGATCGAGCGCCGATCGCTCGGGGTCGCCGATGCCCACACCCAGATGGTTGAGCGAATTTACGTTCCTGAAAAGTCGAAGAAGACCGAGTTCATCACCGGCTCGCCCAAAGAGGCGGCGGCAAAGCTGGTCGAAAAACTGCGGCACGAAGCGAGAGTGATTTAGATCATGAAAATCTTGCTCCTCACCGAGCAGCGCGGCGGCCAGTGGAACAAAGTCAGCTTCGAAACACTCGTGGCCGCGCAATCGATTGCCCGAGATGTTAAAGGGACGCTGTCGGGCGCCGTTATCGGCAACGGCGTCGGAAAGCTGGCGACGGAGTTATCCGAATACGAGCTCGAAGAAGTACTTCTCATCGAGCACCCTCTGCTCGAGGGCTACACGCCCGACGGATTCTCGATCGCGCTGCGACAGGTGATCGAAACCGCGAAACCTGATCTACTGGTATTGCCCCACACCTATCAGGTGCGGGATTTCGCTCCGAAGCTTGCCGCATCGATCCGCAAGGGAATGATCGGAGACTCGGTCGGCTACCGCTACGAAAACGGAAGACTCGTCTTTGTGCGTCAAATGTTTCAGGGTCGAACGGCGGCAGACGTTGTGTTTCAGGGTGAGCCGCCGTGGGTTGCGTCGTTTCAAGCGGGTGCGTTCCGAGCCGATCTAGCCGCGAAACGCACGAGCGGCCAGGCCGCTGTCAAGCCGGTTCCGGTGGAACTAAAGCCCGAGCAGATTCGCACCAAGCCGCTCGAGCTGTTCCGCGAGGCCAAGCAGGCGGTGGACTTGACGCAGGCGCCGGTGCTGGTCTCGGTCGGGCGCGGCATCAAAGCGCCCGAGAACATTCCCCTGGCAGAAAAACTGGCGAAGCTGATGGGAGGGGAAGTATCCGCATCGCGCCCGATTTGCGACGAAGGTTGGCTGCCCATGGATCGTCAGATCGGCAGTTCTGGCCAGACCGTGATGCCCAAGCTCTATCTCGCGCTCGGTATTAGCGGCGCCATTCAACACGTCGTCGGCATGAAAGGGGCGCGCACCATCGCCGCGATCAATAAAGACCAGAACGCACCGATTTTTGAGGTCGCCGATTACGGGATCGTCGGGGATCTTTTCGAGATCGTTCCCGCCTTGATCGAGGAACTCGAGAAAAGCAAAGCGGGCTGAGAGCGGCGTCCGACGGGCTCTAGCCTTTTCCCTTTAGCTTGAGCCTGCTTTTGTTTTCTTCGAGGAACGCGCGCAGATTGTTCGCTGCGTCGAGCAGGCGAATCCATTGCTCATAATAGAGCGTCACCGGAAAACGTCCGAGACCGTAGACACTCACGCCGCCCTTTTCCCCGACGCGAAATTCTAGACTTCCCTTGGGCCGCCCAGTCTGCTTTTCCAGCTCGGCAATCCGGGCCATCAGTTCCTCTCTGGTTGGTTCGGCCATATCGTTCCTCTCCAGGAGCTTTGTTGGGGGAGATGATACCACTCGAGCGGCTCACAGGCTGCCCTTGAATCCTAAGCAAAGCGGTGGATGGAACGCTCAGGTGATGATTTTGGGATACAGGCGCGTAGCGATGGCCACCAGGATCGCCAGCGCAGCTGCCAGAAAGGCAAAGTCCAAGGCCAAGCCGAAGGAGGTCGAGCCTCCCACAATCATCAGACTTCGCAGGGCATCGACCTGGTAGGTAAGAGGGTTGACTCGCGCGAGGCCTTGCAGCCACCCGGGCATCAGGCTCAGCGGATAGATCGCGTTGCTCGCGAAAAACAGCGGCATCGTCAAGACCTGTCCAATCCCCATGAACCGCTCGCGCGATTTGACAATGCACGCGGCAATCAAGGAAAAGGTCGAGAAGACGGCCGAACCGAAGATCACTGCCGCTGCGACACCGATGAGCGCCGCAACACTGAAGTGCAGGTGAATTCGCAGCAATAAGGCCAGCACATACACGAGCACCATCTGGCACAGACTGCGTGCGGTGGAGGAAATCGCTCGGCCCAGCACAAGAGAGCTGCGCGCCGCGGGACTCACCAAGAACTTGTGCACGATGCCCAAATCGCGTTCCCAGATCAGCGAAATGCCGTAAAAAATGGCGCCGAACAGCACGCTCTGGGCCAGCACGCCCGGGGCCATAAAATCCAGGTAGCTGATCCCACCCGTAGGGATCGCGCGTGTTCGCGTGAAGACCTGGCCGAAAATCAACAGCCACAATACCGGCTGAACCATGCGCGTCAGCAGCTCGACAGGATCGTGAATCAGCTTGCGGATGTCAGCTTCTGCAACAGCCAGAGTCTGCCGTGCATAGCCAAGGCCAGCCCTTGTGCTACCCGAGACGTTGGCTGGTACGTCGTGTGCGTGCCACATCTTGCAGGTCTCCTCCCTCGGAGATTCCAGCTCCAGTATAGTGGATGAACACGTCGCCCAAACTCGCTTGCGGCCCCATCGCGGCTTTCAAATCGGCGGGCGAACCGATCGCCGCAATCTTGCCCTGATGCATGAAGGCGATCGTCTCGCACAGATCGTCGGCTTCCAGCATATCGTGGGTGGTCATCATAATCGTGGCATTGAACTCGCGTCGAAGGTCGCGAATGTGCTTCCAAACCGCCAGCTTCGCAAATGGATCCAACCCCACCGTGGGCTCATCGAGAAAAAGTACGCTCGGTCGATGCAACATCGATTGCGCAATTTCGAGCCGTCGGATCATTCCGCCCGAGTAATGCTTGACCAATTTCCCGGCAGCCTGCGAAAGGTCCATGAATTCCAGCGCTTCCGCGATTCGACGGGCGCGTTCGGAGCGGGGAATGCCGTACAACTTCGCCGAGATCAGCAGATTTTCGTAACCGGTCAAATCTCCGTCCGCAGATAGCATCTGGGAAACGTAGCCGATGCGACGGCGTACCTCCCGAGGGGAGCGAACGATGTCAAATCCCGCTACGAATGCCGTTCCCTCGCTGGGTGGCAGCAGAGTTGTGAGCATTTTGATCAGCGTGCTCTTCCCGGCTCCATTCGGACCGAGAAGACCAAAGATGGAGCCGCGCGGAAACGAGAAGGTCAGCTCATTGACCGCCACGAGCGATTCGAAGCGTTTGGTGAGCGCACAGGTTTCCACGGCGCTCACGTGTGCTCGGTCGATGGCCTGGCGCTCAGCTGGATTGGATAGGTCCGATACACCCGTCACGCAGGGTCGCCCTTCCTCGGAATGCTTCGCCCGCTCGGAATTGGTGTAGACGGGCGCTAGACGTATCTATCCTAAGGGAGCTTTGGGTGGACCCGCAATGGAAGGGATCAAACTCGCCGTTACGCAACAAAAGATCAGTCGCGGTAGACGAATTCGAGCTGAATTCCGGCCACTTCAATCACGTCACCCGGGGAAAGCTGGGTCGGCTGGGTGATCGGATTTCCGTTCACGCTGGGCACTTTGTCGGCCGCGCCGATATAGTAGGACTGGTCGTCGCGTCGGTTAATCTGTGCGGCAGCTTTTGGCGCGAACCAACCCTTCAGTTTCACGGTAGCCAGGGCGGATTTTCCAATCACGGTAAGCTTGTCGTTGAGCATGTATTCTCTTCGGTCGGTCCGCCCATTTCGCACGACGAGCGTTGGCACTTTTAGGCGGGCGGGGGCTACCTGGGCACTTTCTCCGACGGCGGCGACCTTCTGAAGAAATTCGCGCCGTTCTTTGGTATCGAGCATCACGGTCTCGTTGAGTTTCGGGGCGGCCTGAACAGGTTTCCCACTCCCGATTGCAAACCCATCGAGATCGCGCGATTCCGAGATTACGATCGTGTGCTTGCCGATTCCGACCGAATCGCCAGCCTTGAGCGTGACCATCTTGACGCGTTGGCCGTTGACGAATGTTCCGTTTAGGCTTCCGAAGTCTTCCAGCATCAGCCGGCCATCTTCGTTGAACACGCGCGCATGAAAATGTGAAACGGCGGGATTGTCGATCATGATTCCGTTTTCCGGCGATCGGCCGATACTCACTTCGCTTGCGCCAACCGGCACTTCCTTCAGTACGGAGTTTTCAAATTTCAACACTAGCTTCGGCATCCCAGTCTCCTTCTGAGGAGTGTTTCTGATCCCTGCGCACTCCCTTCGACGATCTGAATTCAAATCCCCGGTTCGTCCTGTTAGGCGGAATCCTTGAACCACTTGCCTAGACGCCCGAATGCGCCAACAGGCCGCGCTGCCGGTCGCACCACGATCGCAGTGATGTTATCTCCGCCTCCAGCCTGCTTCGCCAGGTCAACGACGCGGTCAGCGGCCTCCTGTGCCTCCTCGGTTTCCCGCAACACCGCGGTGATCTGAGCATCGGAAAGTTCGCGTGTCACTCCATCGGAGCACAGCAACACGGTGTCGGTGTCGAGCACAAGTTCTTCGCTCACATCCACTTCGACAAAAGGATCGATGCCAAGAGCGCGCACCAGCACGTTCTGCAACCGACTGCTACCGGCTTGCTGTTCGGTCATTCTGCCTTGTCGCATCTGCTCGGCTATAAAGGAATGGTCACGCGTGAGCTGTTCGAAATCGTCCCCGCGCAGGCGATAGGCACGGCTGTCGCCGACGTGCGCGAGGCTCATTCGCTCCCCAACGAAGCGCACCGCGACGACCGTGGCGCCCATGGCCCTCGCCTGTGCACTTCCCTGGGCGGCCGAGTAGACAGCCGAGTTCGCCACCCGAACGGCGCTGGCCAGCCGATTCGTCGCCTCGGAAACACCACCGATACGCCCGCCGGTAAGAGGCAGGGACGGATTCGAATCGGCTCGACGACAATGCTCAAGGATGGTATCCACGGCCATGCGGCTGGCTACCTCCCCGCATTCGAGCCCACCCATTCCATCGGAGAGAACAAAGAGTTGCATGTCGGGAGACGCGCGATAGCTGTCCTCGTTGTTTTCACGAACGCATCCAGTGTCGCTACGTGCTCCGTATTCCAATTCCATCTATTCCTCCGGGCCGGCGATGCGGGCCGCAGAGCGAGCATCAGAACTTTGGCGCCCCTGTGCCATTGGGTTGTTGATTGGGCGCACCCCTAAAAAGCCCTGCGTCTTGAGCCAATCGATGACGCTCGTTACGCGGTCCGGACCAAACGGGCCGGTAACCACCACGTAGACCTGGCCGGTGGGATTCCGCCTGGGTATTACAGACACGGGCAGGCCGAGATCTTCGATTTTCTTGGCAGCTGCCTGCGCTTTTTCTTCGCGCTCGTACCGGCCCACCCACACGTAGCTGGCCGTGTGATCGTTCAAAACAGGTGTTGCGACCGGCCCTGCTTGGGCATAGGCCTTATGCGGTGTTTTCGGCACGTTCTCAGATGAGGTCGCTTGCGTATCGGAGGGGGGCTCGGCCTTCTCCTCGGGTGCCTCTGCCGCAGCGTGTCTCACCGGCTTCGCTTCAGCCGGTACAGCCGCGCTGGCTGCAGGCTTTTCCTCCGCATGTGCGGGCTCGGTGCTGGCCGTTTGATCCGTAGATGAAGATGTATCGGGGGCGTCGGGCTGTGCAGCATCCGCCTGCGCCGTGTTTGACCGCGGCGCGGCGGGTGCGGTGGCTGGCTCCGCGCTCGTGAGTGCGAAATCAGGCGGCTTTGGTGCGGCCGGCGAAGGGGGTGGTACCAGAAGCTGCTGGGCTCTTTGCTTCAATTCCGGCCAGCGGGTGCCGGCAAATGTGGCGCCGCACAAAAGCAATCCAACGAAAACCCACACGAGCACCGAGGCGCGTCGCTTCGGCCGGGCCGGAGAGAGGGCTGAGGAACCGTAGAGCGGATGCGAAGCAAACGGCACGCCGTGACTGGAATGCTGCTGTGCGGTCATCACAGGAACAGGTGGCGCCGCATTCGTAGGGGTTTTGAGCGCGTTCCGTAGGTCCGCAACGGTCTGGAAACGCTTCGAGGGCTCCTTTTCAATAGACTTTAGTATGGCCCGCTCGATCGGCACGGGAATGCTCGGTTCAATCTCGTGGGGAGCGGCTGGCGCCTCTCGCATCTGTTTGAGCGCAACAGCCACTGCATTTTCTGCCTGAAATGCCGGCGTTCCTGTAAAAACTTCGTAAAGAATCAGGCCGAGCGAGTAGACGTCGGTTCGATAATCCACGGGTTTGCCGGCCACTTGCTCGGGCGCCATATATGCTGGCGTCCCAACCATCGAGCCGGTAAGCCGTGTCCCTGCCTCCATCGAGCGCGCGATGCCGAAGTCCATGATCTTGACGTTTCCTTGAGCGTCGATCATCACGTTCTCAGGCTTAAGATCGCGGTGCACGATCCCTTGCGCATGTGCCTCCTGGAGACCGGAGCAAATCTGGTGAGCCAGATCGACCGCCTTGCGGACCGGAAGCCCGCCAAATCGGTTTAGCACCGACCGTAGACTCTCACCTTCGACGAACTCCATCGAAGTATAGGCAACGCCCCCAAGGCGATTGAATTCATGGACCCGGCAGACGTTTTTATGGGTGATCTTTCGGGCAAAGAGCAGCTCGTTCTTGAAGCGATCCATCATGGCCTGATCGGACGCAATCTCGGGCTTCAACAACTTCAAGGCCACGATCTCGCCCGTCTCGCGGTCGCGAGCTTTGTAGACGCTGCCCATGCTTCCGTGGCCCGCTTCGGCGAGAACGTCGTAGCGCTGCGAAAGCACTGCCGTTGCCTGCGAGCTGAGCCGATGTGCGACATCCGACGGCACCGCTTGAGACTCCTGCCTCGGAACGGACGCGGCGGGCAGGTCGGTCAACAACACCGTGTTCTGGTGCTCGGTGAGAGGCTTGAGGGGCGCCTTCGGATTGTCAGGCGGGTGCACGGTTCTAGTACTCTCGCTTAGAATAGGTGAGAAGCTAGCGGCCTGCTATGGTTCCTCGACAGCATGTGAAGAAAGAGTATCTACAACCATCTGCCGGGACGTAGGAAACTCCGTCGAGAATTCGCTTGGCGGCTGCTGCACGTTATACGAAAATGAGTCACCTATCGGTATTGCCTCATTTCATATTCCCGGGAGACCTCCTTTGAGAATTTCAGTGATCGGCACAGGCTACGTAGGCCTGGTGACGGGCGCCTGCCTGGCAGAAATCGGACACGAAGTCGTTTGCACGGATAGTGATGCAGAGAAGATCAAGACGCTCGAGTTAGGGGGCATCCCAATTTACGAACCCGGCCTCGATCACGTGATTTCCAAGGCCCGCGAGCTGAAACGCTTGAGCTTTCGCGCGAATCCCGTGGAAGCGGTCCGGGCCGGGGACACCATCTTTATTTGCGTGGGCACGCCGCCCCTACCGAACGGCGACGCCGACCTGAGCGCGATTGACCATGTGGCACGGGTGATTGCGACAGAATCGACATCTCCGAAGCTGGTCGTCGAGAAAAGCACGGTTCCCGCTCGAACCGGCCAAGAGCTCAAGCGTGCTTTGTCCGTGTACGGTCGAAAGTCCCAGGTGTCGTTTCGCGTCGCATCGAATCCGGAGTTCCTCCGCGAAGGGACAGCCGTCGAGGACTTCCTCCATCCCGACCGCATTGTCGTGGGCGTAGAGAGTGAGTCCTCCGAACGCCAGCTTAAGGAAATCTACCAGCCTGTTCTCGACCGCCGATTCAATTGTCCGGTGCACAGCAACGGTTGTCCGGAAGGCAAAATGCCCGAATGGCTGGTCACCACGATTAACAGCGCCGAGCTGATCAAGCACGCGTCGAATTCGTTTCTGGCACTGAAGATTTCGTACGCCAATATGGTGGCGGATCTAGCTGAGAAACTGGGAGCTGATGTGGGAGAGGTGGTGCGTGCCATGGGCTTGGACCCTCGTATTGGGCGAAGCTTTCTCTCGGCCGGACTCGGGTTTGGTGGATTTTGTCTGCCAAAGGATTTGCAGGCATTCGTGCATCTTGCCGAGCGCTCCGGCGTCGATTTCAACATGCTGCGCGAGGTGGAGAAGATCAACAAGCGCCGGATCGACCGCTGTGTTGAGAAGTTGCGCAGCGCACTTTGGGTGGTGCGTGGCAAACAGGTTGGCGTGTTGGGGCTCGCCTTTAAACCAAACACCGACGATATTCGCTTCGCGCCCGCCATTGATCTGGTCAACCAATTGCTCTCCGAAGGGGCACGCGTGCGTGCCTACGACCCGCAGGCCATGGAAAGAGCGCGCGCTACCCTACCCCAAATCGAGTATGCAAAATCGGCTTACGATGCGGCAACGGATGCGGAGGCGCTGCTGATCGCTACAGAGTGGGACGAATTCCGTAAACTCGATTGGCCTCGAGTTCGAGAGGTCATGGCGCGGCCTCTCATCATCGATGGCCGGAACTTATTGTCGCCCGGTGAGATTAGAAGCCTGGGCTTCGAATATCGTTCCTTCGGCCGCCCGGACTGATCCTGGCGACCTAGCTCGTTCGCCCGGTTGAGCCAACCTGCTGGCGGAAGAACTCGAACGTAATCTTCAGTCCTTCCTCCAGACCCACTTTGGGCTCCCAATGTAGCAAGCGACGTGCTTTGGCGATGTCCGGACAGCGCTGCTTCGGATCGTCCTGGGGCAACGGATGAAAGATGATCGGCACGCTTGATCCCACCAGAGCTCGCACGCGCTCTGCAAATTCGAGAATCGAGATTTCCTGTGGATTGCCAATGTTAACAGGCTCGTGTTCATTCGACTCGAGCAGCTTGTAGATGCCGGATATTAAGTCGGAAACGTAGCAGAAGCTGCGCGTCTGTTTGCCATCCCCATAGACCGTGATGGGTTCCCCGACCAGGGCCTGATACATGAAATTCGGCAGCGCTCGGCCGTCATTCAGGCGCATCCGCGGCCCATAGGTATTGAAGATCCGCACGATCCGCGTGTCCATCTGGTGGTAGCGGTGATACGCCATCGTGATGGCTTCCGCAAATCGCTTTGCCTCGTCGTACACGCCACGCGGTCCGATCGGATTCACGCGTCCCCAGTAGGTCTCTGGCTGCGGACTTATCTCGGGATCGCCGTAGCACTCCGATGTAGATGCCAGCAGAAACTTCGATCCTTTGGCCTTGGCCAGTCCCAGTGCATTGTGCGTTCCAAGTGCCCCAACCTTCAGAGTCTGGATGGGCAGCTTCAGGTAGTCGGGCGGGCTGGCAGGGGACGCAAAGTGCAGTACCGCATCGACCGCACCCGGCACATTGATATATTGCGACACGTCCTGTTTGACAAATTTGAACCGCGGGTGTGACAGCAAGTGAGAAATATTCGAGTCAGCACCGGTAACCAAGTTATCGAGGCAAACCACCTCCCATCCCTTTTCGATAAACAAATCACAGAGATGAGAACCCAGAAACCCTGCCCCGCCGGTTACGATCGCACGCACGTTCGAAACCCCCTTCCTCGGGAAACAAATGACAGGCCATTATCCATGAAAAACAGTCCATGCACCTAGCTCAGCGCTCAGCACTTACGGCCAAAATCTAACTACACTTTTCAGATGGGCTGGGGCCGTCAGTTGCCTGATACGCCATGGCGCTGCTTCATTTCGTCACACCAGGGTCGGGTTTCGTGTTCTAAATGATTAGTTCGACATCGAAGCACGGGTCTGAGGAGCTCGTATGGGAAAGCGCGCCGGCTACTGGCTTGCATTCTGTCTTGCCATGGCCGCCTGCCTGGCGAACGTGGCCTGCACGGGTACGCCCCCCTCGTTCCATATGGTCATGCTCACCCCCAAAGGGCCAATCGCCCTTGCCAGCGGGGGTAGCCAGGTGATCACGGCGCAGGTGCTCAACGATTCCTCCGGCGCGGGCGTAACCTGGACCTCACCCGTACATGGCACGCTCACGGCCGTGACGACTACGTCAGCCACCTACAACGCCCCCGTTATCACGCCCGGCACGTCGGTTTCAGACACGGTCAAAGCGACTTCGGTCACCTTTCCCAATCAATCTACCTCGCTTTCAATCACCGTCCAGGGAGCACCGGTCATCTCTACAACTTCGTTGCCTTCTGGCAATCAGGGAACCCCGTATAGCGGCACGGTCAGCGCCACGGGTGGAGTGGGTCCTTTTACCTGGTCCGTTTCCTCTGGATCACTTCCTACAGGCCTTTCCCTTGGCGCCAGCACGACCAATTCGGTGACGATAACTGGGACCCCGAGCACGCAAGGGCCCTTCAATTTCACGATCAAGGTTACTGACTCAAGCGGTGCCTTCGGCACGCAGTCATTGAGCATTACGATCAACGCCCCGCTGCCGCTCAAGGTCTCGACGACGTCGCTGCCGGACGGCGTTTTGAACGCTGCCTATCCAGCCACCACGTTGCAGGCCACAGGTGGCGTTCCCCCGTTTAGCTGGACTCTCACTTCGGGCAGCCTGCCAACGGGACTCGCTCTCGCCACGAGCGGAGCAATCAGCGGCACGCCGACCGCTACGGGAACTTTCGACTTCACTGTGCAGGTGTCGGACTCCGAGACACCTGCCATGACCGCCACTGCTAGCCTGAGCATTACGGTAAGCAATCTCGGTCCGCTCAACGGAAACTACAGCTTCGAGTTAAACGGCTTCAATGCGAGCGGAGCCGTCGCGGTTGCCGGCAGCTTTACGGCCGATGGTCTCGGCAACATTTCCAACGGCGTCGAAGATTTCAATTCCACGTCCGGTGCGCCGACGAATCAAACCTTCACAGGAACGTACACACTCGGGAGCGACAATCGGGGCACACTGACGTTTACAAGCCTGCCGGGATCGCCGACCTACGCATTTGCGATCGATTCAATCGGGTCTTACGGGCGCATGATCGAGTTCGACTCCAGCGGCATCCGCGGATCGGGTCAAATCGAGAAGCGAACGGTCAGCACATGCGCGGCCAACACGCTCAGCGGGCCGTATGCCTACGGCCTCGCAGGAAATGCCGTTTCCAGCACGCTTACAACCGCAGGCCCCGTCGTTGTGGTGGGCAGCTTCACTGCAACTCCGCCGGCTGGAACGGGCACAGGCAGTATCGGCACCGGCGAATCCGATACCAATCTGCCCAGCGGCATCACGCAGGCAGACCAGACAGTGTCGGGCTCCTACCAGACGACTTCGCAGAGCACGCGTTGCTCGATGTCGCTCTTACAAAAGATCGGAACGATGAATTTCAGTGTCTACCCGGTATCGTTGTCGGAAGCGTTCCTGGTTGAGACCGATCAGGTAAATTCGAATGAGCCTCTCTTGATGTCCGGCAAGCTTCTTCTGCAAACGGGAGCCCCGTTCACCGGCATTGGTGGCAGCACCTTCACGGCCACGAGCGTCGCTGGGCTGACCGGTCAATTCCTATCTGGAGCAACCTATGTTCCCGACCTGGCCCTCGTCTTGCTCGCGGGGTCTGGCTCGGCGACCTATACGATTACAGTTCTCGACAATCGCGCGGGAAGCATCACTGCGTACGCCCCGACCGGCGCAACCTTTCTTAATCCCGATCAGTTTGGCCGGATCGATTCGGGCATTAGTTCGCCAATTTCTCCAATCCTGTACATCATTGGTCAAAACAAGGCCTTCTGCATCGGTGAGATTGTGGGCAATCCCTTTTTCGGAATCCTGGAGCCCCAATCTCCGACTCCTTTCGCGATTACGGCTTCGGACCTCAATTCGGCTTTCGAGATGGGGACCTCGTACCCGGCGACGTCCGCGGTGCCGGATCTGTCCGGCACGCTTACCTTGGCCAACACGTCGACAACCGCAGGCACGATCAATGGAACGCAGGATCAAAGCACGTCGAGTGGAAATACGGCAGGTCAAACCGTTACAGGCACCTACGCAAACTTGCTTTCCGCAACGGGGAGCGGCGTCGTTACACTCACAGCGCCCACGTCTTTCAGTGGCCAGTTCCTCGCAGTGTCGTCGACCAAAATCGTCCTCTTGACCACTACGGCAGGCGATTCAAATCCGGTCCTGATCTATTTGGGAAACTGCGCCAATACCTGCGGAGAGAACTGAGGCCTCCGGTTTTCCGCTGGGTGCTCCTTAGTACGCCCACCGCATGAGCACCGATCCCGCCGTATAGCCGGCGCCAACGGCGACCATCAGCACCAAATCGCCCTTGCGCAAGCGCTTTTGCTCTACCGCATCGACCAGTCCCAGTGGAATTGTCGCGCCTGTCGTGTTTCCGTACCGGTCGATGTTGACAATCACCTTTGAATCATCCACTCCGAGTCGCTCCTGCATGGCGCGAATGATGCGCAAATTCGCCTGGTGGGGCACGACGAGCGCGAGGTCTCGGCTGGTCAATCCGTTCCGTTCCAGCATCTGACAAGCCAGCTCGGCCTGCCGCCGCACGGCGTACTTAAACACCTGCTGGCCTTCTTGATGAACATAGTGCATGCGCTTGGCGACCGTCTCCTCTGAGGCAGGGTGCAGCGAGCCGCCGGCGGGCATGTAGAGATTGCATCCGCCCGAGCCATCGATGTCATGGGCAAAATCGAGTATGCCTTCCGAATCGGACGTGGTGCGCTCGAGCAAGACGGCTCCGGCGCCATCGCCGAACAGCACGCAGGTGGCGCGGTCCTTGAAATCAAGAATCGAGGTCATCACGTCGCTGCCGATGACAAGAACTTTGTTGTGCGACCCCGCGGCGACAAACTGTGCTCCGACCGTGAGCGCGTAGGCGAATCCAGAGCAGGCAGCCGAGAGATCAAATCCCCAAGCCTTGTGGGCACCCAAGCGGTCCTGGATCAGACAGGCCGTGGCAGGAAAGAGCATGTCCGGCGTGACCGTGGCGACGATGATCATGTCGATCTCTTCGGCCGACACACCCACCATGGTCAGCAGCTTCCGCGCAGCTTCGGTGCCCAAATCCGACGAGCCCACCCCGGGGTCCGCGTACCGCCGCTCGCGAATGCCGGTCCGCGTCCGGATCCATTCATCGTTCGTATCGACGATCTTTTCAATATCTGCGTTGGTCACAACTCGAGGTGGGACATATCCGGCGACTCCCGTAATCTTGGCGGCGATCGGCCTGCTCATTTCTCTCCTTGTCGTCACAACAGTTCGCGATTGTATGCAATCCCGCACGGCGGTGACAAGCAGAACACCACCCTTTGTGAGGTTGCCATTCTTTCTCTCAAGCGCCCGTTGAGGCATGATGAGAGATTATGCCGTCGGGCGAACAAACGCGTTGGATCTGCGAGCGCGCCCGTGGTTTCGGTTTCGACCTCTGTGGCGTGGTCGCGCTGACAGCGGGTAAGGACCCCTTCGGACGCGACGAGACTCCGAACGAGTTCGCTCGTTTCGCCGAATGGCTTGCTCGTGGCTATGCCGGCGAGATGAAGTATCTGCACGATCCGCGCCGCGCCGATCCTCGGCGAATCCTCGAGGACGCCCGCAGCCTCATTGTCGTGGCGATGAACTACCATGCATCATCACCGAACCCGGCAGCCGAGATCGCGGACAAAGAAGCGCCCCGCGCATGGATTTCGCGATACGCCTGGGGTGAGGACTACCATCGCGTGATCGAGGGACGGTTGCAAGCGCTCATCCAGGAAATGCGAGCTCACTTTTCTGAACCGTTCGAGGCACGCGCCTATGTGGACACCGGCCCGCTCCTTGAGCGCGTGGCTGCGAAATATGCTGGATTGGGTTGGCTTGCTAAGAACACCTGTTTGATCAATGCGCAGCTCGGATCGTGGCTTTTCCTCGGGGTCGTGATCACAACGCTCCCTTTGGAGGCCACGCTCGGGCCAGGCGAAGCTCCCCCTGCGGATCTCTGCGGAAGCTGTACGCGCTGCTTGGATGCGTGTCCGACCAAGGCGTTTCCACAGCCCTATGTCCTCGATGCACGTCTTTGCATCTCTTATCTCACGATCGAGCTGCGCGGCTCGATTCCCGAAGAACTGCGCCCGAAAATGGGTAATGCCGCGATCGGGTGCGATATCTGCCAGGATGTCTGCCCGTGGAACCGCAAGGCGCCGGTGACAGCTTTGGCCTCCTTCCATCCCCGTGATCCGCTTTTTTCGCCGGAGATCGAGCGTCTGGCATCGCTTTCTTCCCAACAATTCAGCACACTGTTTCGCGGCAGCGCCGCAAAGCGGGCCAAATGGCGCGGCCTGGTGCGGAACGCCTGCGTGGCGCTGGCCAATGCCGACATAGGACGAAGCTCACCGGCGCATGCACGCATTGAGCGACTGCTCGATACCCTGGCTCGGTCTGACGACTTTCTCATTGCTGAGCACGCACGCTGGGCTTTGTCGCGGATTTCTGACAGGCCCATCGACCAAACTCACCCAATCACGGCCTCGTCCTCATGCAAGAAAAAAACCCAATAGACATGGCAACGCCGTGTTTGCCATACTCTCCCGTTTGAACGGCCGGCTTTCGATCTTCCGAAGCGAGCCGCAATCATTCACCCAGGGAAAAAACCGATGAATGCATTCTACCGATGGCTTTTGTGCGCAGTCATTTTCCTCCTAGCCGGCTTGGGCGCTTCGCGGCTGTTTTCAAGGGAAACGCCTGCTTTTGCTGCTCAGAAGGCTCCTAATTCTCCGGCACAGGAAGGCTCCATTGAGCGAGGACGCTACTTGGTTGAGAACGTGGCGATGTGCGAGGAATGCCACACGCCCCGCGATAGCAAGGGAAATCTCGACGAGTCTCGGCGGCTCCAGGGAGCGGCCATTTGGATTGTCCCCGTACACCGCACGACGAATTGGGCCAATCGGGCACCGGCCCTGGCCGGTTTTGAGGAGTTCACAGAGGAACAAGGCGAGCAAATTCTGGAAAAGGGAATAGGCCCGAACGGGCTCGAGCTGCAGCCGCCCATGCACATTTACCATATGACTCATGCAGATGCGCAAGCGGTGATCGCATACCTACGCTCGTTGTCCGGTGCGTATCCTCAGACGCAGTAGCCCTGTTTGCTCCGGGTGGGGTCACAGAGTCGTAACACTCCCGTAATAGTTGTCGTATATCGTCACCAACCTCAGGTCATCACCTATGGCAAAACAAGCGCTGGCTGACCCCAACCAGTTCTTTAATCGCTACTTTTCGTGGATGCAGTTTAACCGGCGCGTTTTGGAAGAGGCGCATGATCCGGGCAATCCCTTGCTCGAGCGGGTCAAGTTTCTGGCCATCACCGCGAGCAATCTGGACGAATTCGTCGAGGTGCGCGTCGCAGGTCTGATGCAGCAAGCCGAGCATGGGAACCGCGAGCGGGGCCCCGATGGGCGAACGCCGGGCGAGGTCCTCGCCGAGTTGACAAAGCAGATTCACAAATTCGTTGAGGACCAATACCACTGCTGGCGCGAAGAACTGGTCCCTGCGCTCGAATCGGAATCGATCCGCGTTCTGGGCCTAGGCCAATTGCGGCCGGAGGCACGCGAGCGAATTGAGAATTTTTATTGCAAAGTCGTGGAACCACTGCTTACGCCCGTGACCGTGGACCCCGCGCATCCTTTTCCTCACGTGTTGAACAAGGCTCTCTGTCTTGCATTTCTCGTCCGGAAAATGCGGCGCGGTTCCGAGATCCGTCTGGGCGTTATCACGGTGCCGCGCGCCCTGCCTCGCCTCGTGCGCCTGCCTTCCCCTGAGGGCACGGCCGAATACATTTTCTTGCACGACGTTGTTCACGCCTTTGCCCATCGGCTCTACCACGGATACGAAGTCCTTTCGGCGGCCGCCTTTCGCGTGACACGCAATAGCAACCTCTACCTTGAGGAGGAGGAGTCCCGCAGTATTTTGGAATCGGTCGACATGCAGCTTCATCTCCGCCGGAAGGGTTCGGCGGTTCGGTTGGAAATTGAGTCGAGTGCGAAGCCCGAGATTGTCGAACGTCTTCAGGCCAATTTCCGTTTGGCGCCCGGGGGGATCTTTCCGATCAACGGTCCGATCAATCTCGCCCGCATCTCTCATCTCTACGATGAAACATCGAGACCCGATTTGAAATACAAACCCTTTCAGCCGCGCGAGCTGGTTCTCAAGCCGGGCTCAGCCTCGATCTTCGAGCAGGTGCGCACGCGTAGCCTGCTCCTACACCATCCTTACGATTCCTATCAAGCGGTGGTGCGCTTCATCGAGAGTGCCGCGCAAGATCCCGATGTGCTTTCGATCAAGCAGACGCTCTATCGCACCAGCGAAAATTCACCGATCGTGCGCCCTGATCGAGGCAGCCACGAAAAAAGAGGTGGCGGTCGTCGTCGAACTCAAAGCCCGCTTCGACGAAGCCTCGAACATTCGTTGGGCTCAAAATCTCGAGGAAGCCGGAGTGCAGGTTTTTCACGGAGTGGTCGGCCTGAAAACACATTGTAAGCTCGCTCTGGTGGCCCGCCGCGAACCCGACGGCCAGATTTGCCGCTACGCCCACCTCGGCACGGGAAACTATAATCCTTCCACCGCGCGCTTCTACACCGATCTGAGCTTGTTGACGAGCGATCCCCATCTGACTTCTGCCGTGCACCACGTTTTCAATTATTTGACCGCGCATTCTGAGCGGCCGCACTACGCACCGCTGTTTGTGGCGCCGTTAAACCTCGGCCGAAGCTTCCTGAGCCTGATCCATCGCGAGATGGCTCATGCCAAAGCGCGGCGTCCCGCCTTCATTTTTGCGAAATTCAATTCCTTGCTCGACCAAAAGATCATCGAGGCTCTCTATCGCGCTTCGCAAGCCGGCGTGCGGATTGAGTTGCTCGTTCGCGGCGCGTGTGCGTTGCGGCCCGGCATCCGTGGGCTCAGCAGCCGCATCCGTGTGCGCAGCGTAATCGGACGGTTCCTTGAGCACAGCCGCATCTTTGTCTTCGGCAACGGCGGCCGCACGGATGTCTATTTGGGCAGCGCCGATTGGATGCAACGCAACATCTACGAGCGCGTAGAGGTGATCTTCCACTTGAAAGACCCTGCGCTGTGCCACCAGCTGTTTCAAGAGGTGGTCGCGCCCTATCTTGCCGACACCGAAAAAACCCGCATCCTCATGCCGAGCGGCGAATACGTTCGGTGGCACGCCGTACGTCAGCTGGCCCGGGCCGACAACGGACATCATTTCAACGTGCAGGAGTTTCTCATCGATTTTGCAGAGAGCCGCCAAAACCTCGATTCGCTCCCGCCTCTGCCCGCCTTCATGAAAGTTCGTCCGTCCCCCAACGCCGCAACAAAATCCGCGTGATTCCGCAGTTCACCCCGATTCGGCGGGAGTCCTCTGTATAATCGCCTGCGATGGGACAATGGCTGGAACGGACCCTCAACTGGTGGCTTGGGCCGGAAGTCTCCGATGAGCGACATCCTGGGCATCTGTGGCCTCGCTGGATTTTCCTGCGCGCTTTGGGACTGATTTACTTTTCGGCGTTTTATTCCCTGCTCTTTCAAATTCGCGGAATGATCGGCCCCCAGGGAATTCTCCCCGCAGCCGACTATTTGCAGGCTGTTTCGGCGGGTCTTCATGGCTATCGCTTCTTGTATGTGCCCACCGTTTTCTGGCTTGGGTCGAGCGATCGAGCGCTCTTGCTCGTTTGCTGGTTGGGCCTGTTCGCCTCGGCCCTCGTCTTCGCCAATGTTTGGCCTCGCGCAGGGCTTTTGATTTCCTTCCTCTGCTTTCTTTCCTTTGTCAGCGTGGCGCGAGATTTTGCCTCCTATCAATCGGACTACATGCTGCCCGAGGCTGGCTTCGTGGCCCTGTTCTTCGCGCCACCGGGCTTTCGTCCCGGGCTGGGCCGCCACCATCCTCCTTCTCGCGCCGCCCTGTACCTGCTTCGATGGGAATGGTTCCGCATTTACTTCGAATCGGGTATTGCAAAGATGGCCAGTGGAGATTATTCCTGGCGCCACTTCACCGCCATGGACGACTACTATCAGAATGCTCCGCTGCCTACCTGGATCGGCTGGTACGTGGGACACCTCCCTCATTGGTTTCATGCCTCGGCCGTCTTCTACACGCTTGCGATTGAACTTGTGCTGGTGTTCATGCTTTTCCTACCTCGCCCGTTTCGCATCGCCTGCTTCTGGATCGTGGCGCCTTTTGAAATCAGCATCATCCTCACAGGAAACTACGCATTCCTAAACTATATTGTCTTTTTTCTCGGCTTTCTGTTGCTCGACGATCGCTTCATCGAAACGATCGTCCCTCCGCGAATTCTGCGGTTCATCGCAGGGCCGGCCGGGCTGGCGGGTGTTCGAGAGGAAATTGCCCGCGGAGATGGCCAAAGGCTACTGGCTAGGGCACAGCGGGTGATTGCCGGCGTTTGCTTCGCTCTCGTTTTCTACTCGACGACGGCGTGGCTCGTTTGGAGGCTGTGGCCAACTGTCCAGCTTTGGCCACGACCCGCACGAATTCTGGAGATTTTCCACATCGCGACGGTATACGGGTTGTTTGCCAACATGACCCACGAACGCCGAGAGATCGAATTTCAGGGTTCGCTCGACGGAACCACTTGGACTCCCTATCCATTCCGCTACAAACCCCAAAACCTAGAAAAAGCCCCAGGAATTTACGCGCCCTATCAACCACGGTTTGAGTGGAATTTGTGGTTCGCGTCGCTTGGCGAATGGACCCAATATCAGTTCGTGCTTGCAACCGAGGAGTGTTTGTTGCAAAACCAACCGGACGTACTGGAACTTTTTGCGCGGAATCCGTTTCCCCATGGTCCGCCCCTTCAAGTGCGCGCTGTGATTTACCAATACTGGTTCACCGATCTCAAGACCAAGCGCGAAACCGGTAACTGGTGGCGGCGCCAGTGGCTCGGTGATTATGCGCCCCCGCTGGAACGAGAACCGGATGGAAGAATCGTCATGCTCGAGGTGCCAACTGTTTTGCCCCCTCTGGACTAGCACGGTTTCACACCTCTCGTCGCATCTGGATTTTGCTCCGCGACACCATTTCCGTTAGCCTGTTCCAGCTAGGTGGATTCCTATTGAGGCGCCGGCACACAATCGAGCCAAGAACACCGCGGCCTCCGGAGGTGGAGGGAAAGGACGTGCTGGTCTATCTCGCCACCCTCTCACAGCCTGCCAGCATCCGCGAGATTGCGCATGGCATGGATCTCAAGCACCGGGGCCGGCGTTTTCTTCCCCGAGTCATTCAACAGCTGAAGAAAAAAGGTGAAATTGAAGAAGTTCATGGCGGGCGCTATCGCTTGGCCGGACAAAAGAGCATGACTTTGAAAGAAGGAGGGACACGGCCTGCAGCAGCCGCTGCTAACTCCGCAGCTTTGAAACGAGCCCGCGATCCGAATAAGGTGGCAGGAAGGTTGGTGGCTCACCATGACGGTTATGGCTTCGTAGTCCCGGATGAGCCGATACCCGGCGTCGAAGGCGATCTCTTCATTGGCCGCGATCACCTCGGTGACGCCATGCACGGGGACCGCGTGCTGGCACGAATCGAGCGCCGCCGCGCGGATGGACGCGCCGAGGGACGCGTGGTCGAAATCGTCGAGCGCGAGCATCCGACTGTCGTCGGACTGTTTCGCTACGGCCCACACGGGAACTATGTTCTGCCCTACGACACGCGCATCCTCCACGAGATTCTAATCTTGCCAGGCGACGAACTCACCGGGGAGCTGCGACAGAAACTCGGCGTGGGTTCAACGCCCGCGCCGGCCTCGTCGAGACGCGCGCGCCTGCCGGAACTCGACGGAGCGGTCGTGAACGTGGAAATGACGCGATACCCGAAGGGAGGCCTGGCACCGGCCGGGCGTGTGATCGAAATCCTTGGCCGCTCTGGCGAAATCGGCGTGGACGTCGAAATCATGATTCGCAAGCACCACCTCCCTTACGTATTCCCGGACGAAGCCCTGACGCAGGCGCTCACCATACCGCAGCAGGTCGACGAGCGAGCGCTCGTCGGGCGCCGCGACTTCCGCCAGGTGCCGATCGTTACGATTGACGGCGAAACGGCGCGCGATTTCGACGACGCGGTCTACGTCGACTCCCTGCCCAATGGCGGCTACCAACTGCAGGTGCACATCGCCGACGTGGCCCACTATGTTGGGCGCGATTCCGTGCTCGATCGCGAAGCGCGTCTGCGCGGCACGTCGGTGTATTTCCCGAACCGCGCCGTGCCGATGCTGCCGGAAGAACTTTCAAACGGCATCTGCTCGCTCAATCCGCAGGTCGACCGGTTGGTAATGAGCGTGATCATGGACATGGATGAGAACGGACGGATGGTTCGCGCCGACTTCATGCCGGGCGTGATTCGTTCGGCCGAGCGGATGACCTACACAAACGTCAATCGGCTCCTGGAGGGCGATCCGGAAATCAGCGAGCGCTACCAAACGCTTTCGCAAGGATTTCGCCGCATGAAAGAGCTGGCGCTGCTGCTAAACTCCCGGCGCCACGCGCGCGGCTCCATCGATTTCGACTTACCGGAGCCGGTGATTGAATTCGACTCGGCAGGCCGCATGCAGGGCATCGTCCGCAGCGAGCGCAATATCGCTCACCGGATCATCGAGGAATTCATGCTCGCGGCAAATGAAGCCGTGGCGCATTACCTCGAAGCCCGCGGCGTCGCCTCCCTTTATCGGGTTCACGAAAAGCCAGACCCTAAGAAAGTGCTCGAATTCGAAGGGCTCGCTCGGGCATTTGGCTACTCGCTCGGTGTCGAGGACCTTACCGAGCGCCGCGTGGCCGTGCGGCACGGCCGTGTGCAAGGTCCGACTAAGGCCAGCGGCGGCCGTGGCCGAATGCGACCTATGAGTGTGACCATGCCGGCTACCGAAGAAGTCGATATCCGACCGCAGCATTACCAGCGCCTCACGGCAAAACTCGCAGGCAGGCCGGAAGAGCGCATTCTCTGCTACTTGATGCTGAGATCGCTCAAGCAAGCTCGGTACGCTCCGGAGTTGCTCGGCCATTTTGCGCTCGCGGCGAAGGAGTATACGCATTTCACATCGCCCATCCGTCGCTATCCTGACCTGATCGTGCACCGCTGCCTGAAATGGGCGCTCGAGAATCCATCGACACCTTCTATCGGCCGCTCGGTGTGGCACACGCGCTCGGGAAAAGAAGCAGCCCCTGTCGCACTCGGGCCGTATCGGAGGGTGGAACTCGATGAGATCGCCACCGAAAGCTCCGAAGCCGAGCGCCGAGCCGATTTCGCCGAACGCGAATTGATGGACTGGAAAACGGCACAGTTCATGGAACAGCATCTCGGCGAGGAATACGACGCGCTCATCATTTCCGTACAGAAATTCGGCTTTTTCGTAGAGCTTACCGAAATCTTTGTGGAGGGGCTCGTCGGCATTGATCGCCTGGAGGAGTCCACGGGCCAGCGATGCCACTATCGCGAACGCGATCATGCCATCGTCACAGAGTCGTATCGCGGCACGCGCGGTGTGGTGCCGAAGCGAATCTTCGGCTTAGGCGACCGCGTCCGAGTGCGCGCCGAACGCATCGATCCTTTGCGCCATCGCGTCGAATTTGCGCTGGTCTGAACTTTCGAGAAAACCTGTTCCAGGAGGAATTCATGAAACCAACGGTGGGGTTTATCGGACTCGGGTTGATGGGCAAACCCATGGCGCAGAATCTGCTGCGTGCTGGATATCCTCTCCTCGTGTGGAACCGCACGCCATCGAAGGCAGATGATCTGATTCGCGCAGGAGCCCAGCTCGCCGCTACACCTGACGAAGCCGCCGCGCAGGCCAATGTGCTGATCACGATCGTGAGCGATCCTCCCGCCCTCGAGGAGGTTCTTTGGAGGGCGCACCATACCCTGGAGAGCTTGCGGGCAGGCAGTTTGCTGATCGATTCCAGCACCGTATCACCGGATCTAGCGCGACAGGTGGCGGATAGGTGTGCGAAGCGCGGCGTGGATTTTCTTGACGCTCCGGTCACCGGCGGCACCTGGGGCGCTCAGAAGGGCGAGTTGGTCTTTATGGTGGGAGGCAAGGCCGAAACACTCGAACGCGCCCGGCCGGTGCTTGAAACCATGGGCAAGAGAATCTTCCTACTTGGGCCAAACGGCGCCGGCCAAACGGTGAAGCTCGGCATGAATCTGCTGCTCGCGCTCGAAGTCAACGCCTTCGCGGAAGCGCTTGCGCTCGTCACGACGGCGGGTGTGCCTGCTGAACGCCTGGTCGAAGTGATGCAATCCAGCATGGGCCGCGCGCCGTTGCTTGACGTAAAAGCCCCTCTGATGCTAAAGGGCGAATTTCCAGCCAGCTTTCCTCTGCGCCTCATGCACAAGGATATTCGGCTGGCACTCGAACTCGCCCGGGAACGTGCCGTTCCTCTTCCGACCGGGACGGCCGCGTACGCGACCTACACGAAGGTGAAAGATGCCGCACAGGACGATCCAGATTTTTCTGCAGTGATGCGCTTTTGGAACAAGGCCGCGTCCTAATGGCTCGAGGTCTGTAGCGCTACAGGATGCTGTCATGGGCCGTTTCGCCAAGACCAAGTGTGGTTCTCTGCTGAACCCCATCGAGTAAAAGTGCAACCGGATAAATCCCCCGAACGCTATTGCACAGGTAGATGCCATCGGCGTAAAGAAGATCGTCCAGGGTCAGTATGGCCTCGCACGCTTCCATCTGTTCTCGCAGGACCTGCGCACGGCACGTTCCCGCCAGCAGACCGCAGGAAATGGGTGGCGTTCGCCAGACTCCGTCTTTCACCACGAACACGTTGTGCCTAGCGCCTTCGGTGAGTTCACCTTTTTCATTAAAAAAAAGGGCATCATCACATCCGGCATTTCGAGCTGCAACCCATTCATCGTCGTACAGTTGGCGATTCGTCGTTTTGTGAAAGAGAAAGCGATCGTAGCGGGAAACTGTTTGAGTGGAAATCCGCACGCGGGCGAACCGCTCGTCGACGTACTCTTGATATTGCACTTTGACCGTTCCCTCTTGCGTCAGTGTTATGCGGACCCTTTGGGGTGCGCTCGGCAGCCGTGCGGCCAGATCCTGAAGCGTGCCGCGAACTTTCCATTCGTCAAAGCGGAAATCAAAATATTCCGCCGATCCTTTCATTCGTGCGATGTGATCTTCCAAATGCCGGTATTCGCCGGCCCAGTACATCGTTTCCAGAATCTGGAATTCCGGCTGGCGCTGCGTGAGGAACGCCACCTTCCATTGGCACTCGTCCCACTCGGCGGCTGCCGAAGAACTGTAAGTGATCCCGCCGCCGACTCCCATCGTTCCTGATTGTTCCCGCAGCGTCGCGGTCCGAATCGTCACGTTGAAACACGCGCGATCCGGCGCGAAATAGCCAATGGCTCCCGTATACGCCCCCCGCTCGGACGTTTCCAGCTGAGCGATGTGCTCCATCGCCCGAATCTTGGGTGCACCAGTTACCGACCCCGACGGGAAAAGTGCGCGGACGATGGCCTCGATTCTGCATCCCTCCACAAGCTGTCCCTCGACAGTGGATGTCATTTGCCAGAGAGAGGGATAGCGTTCTACTTCGAAGAGCTTGGGCGTCTTCACCGATCCGATACGGCAGATCCGACCCAAATCGTTTCGCATCAGGTCAACGATCATTACGTTCTCGGCCCGGTTCTTGACGTCCCTACGGAGTGCCTCGGCACCTGCGATGTCGTCTTGGAGTGTTCGCCCGCGGGGTGCCGTCCCTTTCATCGGCCGGACCGTGATGAGCCCCTGTTCGATGCGGAAGAAAAGCTCCGGAGAAAGTGAAACGATTTGCTCATCGCCGGTGTTGAAAAATGCGGCGTAGGGAACGGGATGGCTTCGGAAGAGCGTCGAGAATAATTCCCACGCGCTGCCTCTTATGGCAAAGTGCACGCGCGTTGTGAAATTGATTTGATACACCTCTCCGACCTCAATGAGACGGCGGATGGCGGCAATTTGTCCTGAGTAGTGTTCTCGTGTGATCGCATCCCGAAGATGTTCAATGGCGACATCGCTCGGACTAGGAACGGGAAACGTAGGCACCATTGCGCATTTTTCGTAGAGACCAAAGCAAGCGAGAGGCCCGGAAACCCGCCCGAGCAACGGGTGCAGCCGTGGTTCGAGCGCGTAACCTGCCTCGTACCGAAGTAAGCCAGCCGCTTCTCCGCCACTCCTCACGTGTTCCTCCACGCGGCGGAGCGAATCCGTAAGTGATTCAATCCCTGTGGCGACCAAAAGTTCCAGCGGGTTCTGGTAGAGCCGCCACAAGGATCGGTCGCGTAGTAGGGCAAATCCCGGCTGCCGCGCAGCTTCTGCCATTTGAGCTGCGCTTATCTCATCCCGAGCTCGAGCGCCGAACATTTCTGCAATTATCCCACAGTACCGGAGCTCCTAGTCTCAGCTCGTGACCCGCAGAACCGCCGCGCCTAGGATGCAAATACTTGGTGAACTAAGCGGCAGATTTGGAAAATGCAGGTCTTAGGGCCCAATGGCCTGGCTTGCCTCTGTTGTTGCTATGCATACCAAGATATGCACAGATTTTCCAAGCCTAGTACTTTATAAAAATCGATTAGCGACTTGACACAATGATAAATAATTCTTGATGATCAATAGCCTCGCAACTCGCTCTGGAGGAATTGTGATGCGGGCGCGCCGCTTGGCTTCCATCATATGTCTTTTTCCCCTATCAACTTTCGCTCAGTCGAGTTCGTCCGGCGTAACGGGCGCACCGGAAACAGCCCAAGCCGCGTCGATCATCGAGCAGAGTTTTGCGGCCCTAAATGGTGGCTCGCCAGTCTCAGATGTCACGATGAAGGGGACGTACACAGTCACGGATGCTCATGGCACACAATCAGGGATGATCACCATGGTTGCCACTGCTTCTGGCCAGGGCCAGTCAACTGTGAGCCTGCCTTCGGGGTCGTACACCGAGATTCGATCCGTTTCAGCTAGTTCGGCAAGCATGATCGAGACGGGGCCGGACGGTGTACCCCATGCGATATCAACCCAAACAGCGCTGTCGCCGAATCCTGCATGGTTCTGCCCGGCGCTCCTCCTGGCCTCTGTTTCCTCACCTAACTATTCAACCTCCTACATTGGTCAAGAGACGTTGGATGGGGAGGCGGTCCACCATCTAGCCGTGTGGTGGCTTCCAGCCAGCAGCAGTTCCGTCTCGCCAACTCTGGCGCGGTTCTGGCAGCAAACCACACAGCACGACATCTATCTGGATGCTTCGTCGCTATTGCCTGTGTCGATGACCTTCGTGCTGCATCCGTACGATCCCAAGAATCCGGGTCAGCCGTTGATAACCTACCGAGGTAGCAACTTGGATGGCACCGTACAGCTATGGTTTTCGGACTATCAGCAGGTGCAAGGCCGACCTGTCGCCCTTCATATCCATGGCACGCTCAAAATCGGCGTCAGAGCTGTAACAAGCGATATTCAGATTTCGTCCGCCCTATTCAACACCGGCGCGATCGTTAATATGCCTGCCGTTGTTAATTAGAGGACTTCGATGCGCCCCCTACAAGTCGCCTGTAGTCTATTCGCTCTGCTTGCGGCCGCCATCGCGGCGCAACCCGTCATTGCCCAGGACGACCCAAATTTCGAAATCGGCCTGAAGCCCTTCGGCTCCTATCAAATGGGGAACATCGACAACATAAATCTTGGCAATGGCAGTCTCGGCGTGGACATCCCTCTCATTTCCTACCCGCAGCGTGGCGGAAAGCTCACGCTCGACTTCGCGCTCCATTATTTCAACGGGTCAAGCTACCAAGTTCGGACCTGCTACAGCGAGCCATTCGCTGTGGGATGCGTGTCCGAACCCTTTGGCAGCTATAGTGGCTTTCAAGTAATCGACAAACAGGCTCTTACGTATGGACCCGTGCTAAGCAGCAGCGGGGAATATCAACCGTGTACCTCCCTCGCCTCGACAGGGACCTTCTTGTGTAATTACCAAGTTTCCAATACAGACGGAGCTTCGCACTTGGTGGCACCAACAAATACGGCTAGCACGAGCTTCCGATCCATCGACGCAAGCGGCATTTTGGGATCAAGTACCTCGAACACGTCCTTCACCGATCCAGAGGGGATTGTGCATACCAACATTCAATACGGCGGCATCCTGACGGACACACGCACAGACTCAAACGGCAACCAGATCCTCTACTCCTCGACCGGGGGATGGACTGATACGATCGGGCGGACCATCCCGCCTATCCCTGCTGCGAGTTCTTCTGAGGTGAGCAACTGCCCTCAGCCGCCAAACGTACCTCTAGCTCCCACTAGCGCCGCTGTCTGGAGGCCGCCGGGCCCGAATGGTGGGACGTATACCATTACGTTCTGCTACGCCACCGTTACTTACACGCAGCCATGGACCGGTTCTGTGCCGGAATTGCAGAGTGTCGTCCTACCTGACGGTACGACCTGGATCTTCGCATACACACCCTCCTCCACGTCCTATATACCGATCGCGGACTTGTCCGAGATTACGCTCCCGCTCGGAGGCACTCTTTCCTACACTTGGACCGCCACGGCCGTTTGTGTCGAGGGTACCAACGAGACGGCCAATGAGGCCGTGCTGACTCGCACGATGAATCCCAGCGATGGTGTTACGCCTGCTTCCGAGTGGACCTATGCGTTTGCCTCCACCGGAACCATCGTCACCGATCCCGCAAACAATGCTTCCGTTCATACTTTCGGCTTTGGTGCGCCGGGCACACAAAACGGGTGCGAACCCTATGAAAACCAGGTGAGGTACTATCAGGGCTCGAGTTCGAGCGGCACACTCCTGAAAACAATCAACAAGACCTATCAATATTCTCGGCTACCTTGGGGTGCTCTCGAGCCGGCGAACGTTGTCCTCATCACAGTAGACACCATCTGGCCCAATGGACAACAGAGCCGGGTCAGTCATTCCTATGACTCTGGATTTACGGTTTGTGCTCCTTTGTATAATCCGCCGTTAGGGAACGCAGACTGCAACAACGCAGTCACACTCACCGCCATCTATGGCAAGGAGCTGCTGAAACAGGAGTATGACTATGGAAACAATGCGCCGGGAAGTCTCCTGCGGACTACCGCAACCGCCTACCTCGCACTTTACAACTCAAACTACCTCAAAGCGAATCTCCTTGACCTGCCATCCTCGGTCCAAATGACTGGGTCGGGACCTGGCTCATTCACCACCTACTCGTACGACCAGAACAACGGCAGTCCGCAAGGGATCCTTGGAAACCTGACTTCGACCGCCAGGTGGCTGAACACGACAAACACGTACTTAGTCGCCGGCAACGTCTACAACTCGAACGGGCTCGTAACAACAAGTACCGATCCGAAAGGCAATTCAACAAACTACGGATACTCACCGTCGTCGTGCCCGGCGAATTCAGGCTACGCCGGTTCGGGGCCCACCTCGGTCACGAACGCGCTGCGGCAAACAACCTACTATTGCTACGACCTCAACTCGGGCCTGCGAACCGCGACGACCGATCCAAACAATCTGACTACCAGTTATGCCTATGACGATATGCTCCGCACTACGCGAGTCGAATACCCGGATGGCGGCCAAACAGACCTTTCGTATTTTGCTCAATGGAATGGATGGACAGTAAACATCAAGGAACTGATGGACGCGCTGGGCGACTGGCGAACTTCCTACCTCTGGGTTGACGGGCTTGGTCGCAAAGGACGCGCTGCTGTCTACAATGCCGAGGCGACTCCGTGGGATGAAATCGGAGATACGTGTTACAACGGTCTGGGCCTTGTGAGCTTTAAGGCTGCTCCCTACCAGGATTGGGGATCGAGCAATTTACGAGCCTGCACAGCGGGCGGAGACTGGTTCGAGTATGACGCTCTCGGCCGCAACACGAAAGTCACCCATGCAGACGGCTCGGTCATATCCACCGTCTATTCAGGCAGCTCCACCACGGTTAGCGACGAGCAAGGCAAGACCCGCGAAAGCTTTACCGACGGCTTGGGCCGGCTAACCGAGTTGATCGAAGATCCGGGCACTAGCCCACATCTGAATTACGCAACGACCTACACCTACGACGCGCTCAACAACCTAACAAGCGTAACGCAAGCCAGTTCTCGGCGCCGGATGTTTCTCTACGATTCCCTCTCTCAGCTCATAAGCTCTACGAACCCAGAGTCAAACTGGTCATCTACCAATCAGAATTACGTAGCGACGACTTACGCCTACGACGCCGATGGAAATTTGATTTACAAAAACGAGCCAGCGCAGAATCAGCAAGGTCCAGCCCAAATCACACTGACTTACTGTTACGACGCACTTAATCGAATGACAGCTAAGGCATATTCGGCGCAGACGTGCACGAATGGCTGGCTGCCGGCGCCGGTGGCAACCTATGTCTACGACGGCAGCGCTGTGCCGTCTGGCTGCTCAGTAGGTGCTTTCAGCTACGGGCTGGCAATCGGAAAGCGCACGGCGATGTGTGATGCCGCAGGCTCGGAGGCCTGGAGCTATCACATCGTTTCAGGGATCGGCTGGCAAACGACGGACCAGCGCACGACAAACCTTCTGACGAAATCCGTAGTGTACCAAGACAACTTCCTTGGTCTCCCGGTAAGCATAAAGTACCCGAGTGGACGCGACATCAACTATGGCTATAACCTCGGCGCCCGCCCTTTTTACGCACAGGACGCCACCACGTCTGTCTACTACGCGAACGCAGCTCATTATTGGGCTGGCGGAGCGCCCTGTTGGACCGTTTACGGCGGGGCGATAACAGGAGCAGCCAGCTATAACGGCCGGCTTCAGCCGCTGGAAATGCAATCAACCGCGAGCGTCGTTTCATATTCAGGCTCCTGCGGAGGACTCGGCCAAACCGGGAGTTTGCTCGATCTTAGCTACAACTTCAAGTATGGCTCGGGCGACAATGGCAACGTTATGGGCATCACAAACAACCGAGACGCAACACGGTCCCAGACATTCACCTACGATGCTCTCAATCGGCTGTCGGCGGCCACAGCCTCCACCTATGCGACAAGTCCGGCCCATTGTTGGGGCGAAAGCTACCAATACGATAACCAGACCATAGGAGGAGCTTGGGGCAACTTGACCGGTATCGGGATGGCCTCGACGGCGTACAAGGGCTGCACACAGGAAAGCTTGAGCGTGACTGCCACGGCGCAGAATCAAATCAGCAACGGAAGCTCGTATGCCTACGATACCGCTGGAAACATGACGACGACTTCCGGCGTCACTTACACCTATGACGCTGAAAATCATTTGATTGCGACATCAGGCGTCACCTATACCTACGACGGCGACGGCAAGCGAGTTGAGAAGTCCAGCGGGAAAATCTATTGGTACGGAGAGGATGGCAGAGTTTTAGATGAGACCGATCTAAGTGGTAGCACCACCAACAGTGGTTTCAGTGAATACGTCTTCTTCGGCAGCAACCGCATTGCCCGACGTGTTTCCTCCAATAATGTTTACTACTACTCGGCAGATCACCTAGGCACGTCGCGCGTGATCGCTGAAGTCCCGGCTGGCAGCACAACTGCTACCTTGTGCTACGACGCTGACTTTTATCCCTTTGGTGGCGAACGCACTTACACGACTACGTGTTCGCAAAGCTATAAGTTCACGGGAAAAGAACGCGACCCAGAATCCAGCCTGGATAATTTCCAAGCTAGGTACAATTCATCCGGCTTCGGAAGATTTATGTCGCCTGATCCGGCAGGGTTGAAGGCGGTACGCCTACAAAACCCCCAAACCTGGAACTGGTACGTTTATACGATGAATAATCCAATGCGCTATACAGACCCAACGGGGAAGTACACATGCGCAGACGATAAGAACAAGTGTCAAACAGATCAGGACGTCGCATTCGAGGCCGCCAGGCAGCGTGATTTGCAATCAAAGGACCCGAGAGTGGTTGCGTCAGCTAAGGCTTACGGCGACCCGACAAAGGACAACCATGTTGTCGTGAGCTATATCAGCGGCACCACTGGCTTCACAACGCCGACTTTTAGAATCAACGGCAATACGACCATTTCCGTTCAGATTCCTGGAGAAGATGTCGGAATTGCGTTCGACGCTGCAGTAGGCCACGAGGGCACTCACGTGGAGCAGGACCAAGCGTTAGCAGCATCGATAAAGACTGACGGTCGCTTCGACAACAGCCTGAACCTGACGACATACCAGGCAGAGCTTGCGGCTTACCAAGTGAGTGCTTCCATATACCAAGCATCTGGCCAATCGTACTCGTTCGATGCGGCTGGACAATACCTTTTCGAACCGGGAAGCACTCAGGCCCAAGTCAACCAGGCGATCAATCGATATCTAGCTGATCCCACGAATCCCTACAAAGGCATCACACCTGAGAACCCCGGAAGAACGCTCATCACGATGCCTAAGGTGAACGAATGAGAACCACGAAGGCACTCGAGGCACTCCTCCTAGTATTCTTTCTAACTGGGTTGATGCGCGTCGGAGCGTGGCAAGTCCCAACGAAAGCGCAGGAAGGAAGCGAGGTCGTTTCGCTGTGCGAACTTACGAGCAATTGGAAAAAGTACGACGATAAGGTAGTTCGTATCAAGGCTATTTATAGAGCCGGTGCTGAGACGAGCGAGGTGTATGACATTGACTGTCCTGATAGTGACCACGTAGCTTGGGTGCCTCCAAACCTTGCCAAAATGGCACCCTCAGATATGGTGGGTAAGATGAGTCAGTTACTCCAATCCAGCGGCCGAGCTCAAATTGTCGCGGTCGGGGAGTTCGACGGTCCTAAGAAGGTAGCGATTCCTGCGGGAACATCCCCTGGTCTTGCAGCCACACTGCAGGCAGCGGATTCCCGCTATGGCCACCAAAACGGCTGGGATTTTCAATTCGTGATCTCCAAGATAGAAAAAGTCGAACCCGTGCTGAGCAGCGATCCGTGGCCTCATCAGGTAACTGAAAAAAAACAATAAGCAGCGTGCTCCTACTGAAGCCTGCGAAGTGCTTACTGTGGCAAAATCACTGGCAAAGAACGCGATTCCAAATTCAGGCTCGATAGCGCTTGCTGATATTGGAAGCGTCCCTGAGTCTAGTGACCTCGAATGAGATAGATCACATCCAGCAGGGCGAGGATGGCGATGGCAACCTCAAGGATGAACGATCGAGCCTCATTGAACTGATCGACCATAAATTCATAGAGCTCGTGAGCGGTGCGTAGCTTTTCGTCAACCATTTCACGGTACTCGGAGACACCCATCCGCTCGGCCGCGAGGCGATGCGCGCGGGCGTAGTAAACGTCGCTGACAAATTTGATGTCGTTGTCAATTCGCTCGGTGAGCTCCCTCACGTCAAGGCGGATGCGATTCATCCGCCGGGCGTCGCTGGCGAGCGTCCAGCGCGATAACAGAGCGCTGCGCTGCCGTTCGAGAGCGTCGTACAGCTGGGTAAGCGCGCGGCTCATCACGCCGTCGTAGTAGCGAAGCTCGAGGAGCTGCATTTTTGAGTACTCGAGCACTTGGGTCGCCGCAACCGCCTCTTCGGGACCGTCGTATACGAACGCGCCCGAGGAGCTGATCACGATCAGATCGCCCGGATAGTAGGAAAGGCTCGCGCGAAACGTTTCGTCGGTTTCGCTCGTAGAAAGCGGACGCTCCTCGCCCCAGACGATCCCTGCGATTTCCTGTCGCCGTGTTGAGAGCAAGGAACGCCCTGCCACGACCTGCCCCGCATTCAGAATTGGCTCGAGATTCACAATCAGGTAGCTCTCGTGCAACCAGTGTGGGTATAGTCGGGTGACTGCCTTGGCGGCTCGATCGACATGTTCACGCACGATGGCGCGAATCTCCCTTTCCAGATCGGCAGAACCGTTCCACCGCGCGGCCTCCGTTACAAGCTGACGCCAATCGCCTTCGAAGGAAACTTCGAGCTGAAGCGCGATAACAGCAAAGGGGTAGTACCGTAGGGAGCATGTGGCAACTTGCCCTGTAGGAAGAGAGACGGGCTCGGCCCGCTCGATATAGGGCGGCACCTCAAATCGAATGTGTTCAGGAGTACCCCGGCCGAATCGCGGCTCCTGCACATTGCCGCGCGGCCCCAGCAACTGCTTTAGTTGACCTAAATCGATTGCTTCGGCAACATCGTAGAGGAAGAGCATGCGGAAGCAACCGCGAAGGCGATCGCCGGATCCATCCTCAACCGACACGCTCGGTTGCTCTGCCGCTTCTGGACGTTCTCGCTGCATGCTTGGGTAGCCTGCTTGATCTTACAACAATCAAAGACTAGGGCACTGTTCGTCAGGAAATCGGGGTAGGGGGAAAGAAAGCGAGCGGCAAATCGCGAACGGTGCGTAGGCCGGCGGGCGCTTGAAGAATCGCGGGAATCGCGTTCACGGCGATGGCGGTAGTGGCAAGGTCCCCATGTGTGCCTCCAGGAATGATCATCGAAAGGTTTGGCTCCCCACGCAATTCGACGGTATCGCAAGGCTGCTTCGCGCCAACGTACATTTGCAGTTCCATAAGGATCTTTTCCCGCCCTGCAGAGATGCCGCGAGCGATTTGATGCACCCCGGCGACCTGGCCCGGAGTGACTTCGCAGAATTCGGTCTTTACTGTTTCTTCGGCCAGGATCGGCTCGATCGTCTCGGAAATATCATCGAGCGTGAAACCGAGACCGTCTGCGGTCATCGCAATCGATTCTGGCAGACCATGATGTTTAATCCTTCCTACGGCAACCTGTTCCCGAAATTCGTCGCACTCTAGGCCTGCCCCAATCTTCTTCTGCAAAGGCAGACGCCGGGTGGAAGCATCGACAACGCGTGTGGCCCGTGCCCAATCTACGCGTTGGGCAGCGGCAGAAAGCGTCAGAAGCAGCTTATCCATCACGAAGCCGGGGTTGACGCCTGTGCCGACCAAGGCAACGCCTTCCTGTTTTGCAATAGCATCGAGTTTCGCGGAAAGCTGCGGATGCTTACGAAACGGGTAGGAAAGCTCTTCGCAGGTCGACACGACACAGCAGCCTGCAGAAATACACGTTAGCAATTCGTCCATGACATTAGCCAGATACGACGAAGTGGTGTGAACCACGACATCGGGCGATTCTTCGAGCGCAGTCGAGATTTCGGGGGAGATTGTGATGCCCCAGGGCCGGTCGCCTGCCACAACCACCTCGCCCACGTCGCGGCCAGTCTTGGACGGGTCTTTGTCAACCGCACCGACGATTTCAAGCGAGGGTTTCTGGCGCATGAGGCGGACAATGGAAGCTCCGATCGGGCCGACTCCGAACTGCACGACGCGAATCTTCTTTTTCACGACACCATCCTTAGATAATTGGATGACACACTAAATTAAGGAGTTATGCCGCTGGCTGCAACGGGAAAGACTTTCTCAGCATATCCGCGCAGACGCCAACTAGAAGCGGGCTCGAGTGGCGCGGATGTATTCGCGGAGCGTGGACACGTTGGGGCCGTACGAACCTACGCGGCCTGCGTCGACAGGGAGTCCTAGAAGTTCCGCTTGCTCGATGCTCAAGCCAGCATCGTCGAGTTCGGCGAGGCTGTACCCCTCGGCGGGTATCAGGCGATTGAGCATGGATCGGTCCAGCGGCCGTGGAGGTCGGCGCATGGACATGCGTTGGTTGACGATATCGAAGAATTGGGCCCAGTCTCGACGGTTCCACATTTTGCCCTCTCTTCCCTATGGGCTGGCCGTCACGGCATTGGATGCAGGAAACGCGTTTTGGGTAGCATGGAATCAAACGCGAGCTGCACGTTCCCCCGCGGAAAGGAACGTGGCTGATTGTAAACCCTTGTGTGACGGGAAGGTCGACTGCGGAACTTACTGTATCCAGTCGGTTATAACCTGTTACGCACATTAAACGGCGCACCGCACCGAGCGCATGATCATCCAGGGCGGCGCCCGACACACGATATTCGGACGCGAGCATGGCTGCTATACTTGGTAAAGACTAGGGCCGCCAAGTTAAGGGGTTGTGTCAGGACCGGAAACACCACATGAATGGGCCGGTTATCGTCGTTCACTACCACGAATTGTGGCTCAAGGGCCGCAACCGGCGATTCTTTCTCGGTAAGCTTTGCAAGGCGTTGCGGCAGTCACTTGAGGGTCTTTCCATTCAGCGGATTGAACAACCGGGTGACCGGCTGCTCATCCGGCTGGCGGACGACCAGCTGTTGGAGCAAGCGATTGCTCGCGTCCAGCGCGTCCTTGGGATTGCGTATTATGCGGTGGCGCGCCCGGTCGAACGAAATCTCGAGGCGCTCTGTCAGACGGTGTGGGAGGAAGTCGGGCCGTTGAAATTCAAGACGTTTGCTGTTCGTGCCAAGCGGAGCGACAAATCATTTCCACACGGAACGATCGAAATCGAGACAGTGGTTGGCCGCCACCTGCTCGAAAGGCTTCGCGAGCAAGGCCGCGACGTGCGTGTGCAGTTGAAGGGCCCCGAGCTGACCTGTCACGTTGAGGTGACGCCGGGGCCACTGCTGGTCTATGCGCGAAAGATTCCGGGTGCAGGAGGGCTACCAGCCAATACCGCCGGGCGGATGATGTGCCTGCTTTCAGGGGGATACGACTCGGCCGTGGCTGCCTACCTGATGATGAAGAGAGGAGCTCACCTGGGTTTCGTCCATTTCTACGGCACGGGCGCACGACCGGGAGAGTCGTCACTTCAAGTGGCCAGTGCGCTTGTGCAAAAGCTCGCGCCCTACCAGTTGGGAGCTCGTCTGTACCGGGTGCCATTCGAAACAATCCAGCGCGAAATCGTGCGAAGCGCGCCAGAAAATGTGCGTGTGCTGCTCTACCGGAGGATGATGCTGCGAATTGCCGAGGCATTTGCGCGGCGCGATCGAGCACTGGCGCTCGTCAACGGAGACAGCCTTGGCCAAGTAGCCTCACAGACGCTGCGAAATCTGGTCGCCGTCGAGGCCGCGGCCACAATGCCCGTCTTCCGTCCGCTGGCCGGCATGGATAAGATCGAAATTCTTCAGATCGCGCGCAGGATCGAAACGTACGAGATTTCGTCGGAACCGTTTCACGACTGCTGCCCCGTATTTCTGCCACGTAATCCTGAGTTGTCTGCAACGCCGGACGAATTGACAAAAGCCGAACAAAACCTCGATATCCAGGCGCTGGTCGCGCAAGGGATTTCGGGCGCCACGCTTGAGAAGTTTTCATTTTTCGGAGGACGGGTCGAGCGAGCCGATCCAGTTCCGGTCGTCAAGACACAGCATCGCGCCGCCATTGCATGAACGGGGGCTGAGCCCGCTGCGCAACCCTACTTCCAAGAATCGAGGGAACAAAGCCTACCGGTCGCGGTCATAGCCTCCACGACCTCCGCCGCCACGCCCGCCTCGGCCACCGCCGTGACCGCCTCGTCCGCCACCCCCGCCTCCACCGTGGCCACCGCGTCCGCCACCTCCGCCTCCGCGTTCCTGCTGCGGCCGCGCTTCGTTGACGACGAGGGCCCGCCCGAGGAACTGTTTTCCGTTGAGGGCTGCAATCACTTTCTCTGCTTCCGAGTCATCCCGGATCTCGGCAAAGCCGAAACCGCGAGGTTGGCCGGTGAAACGGTCGCGAAGCAATGTAAGAGAGTCTGGTTGGACGCCCACTTCGGCAAATAGCGCGGCCACTTCGTCTTCTGTGGCCTTGAACGGCAGATTGCCCACGTACAATTTCTTCACGGTCCCTCTCCTTGTGCCCCGCCGTGGAGGCTGGCACGTAATGCGAGGCTGAAGAGACAGGATCTCGGCCCGTGGGCAGTCACCGGTCAGAAGGCGACTCCGGGCTGGAGCGAGCACCCCAGCAACTCAACGAGCATCTTGCTGCAACTAGACGTCGCAGTCAACCTTTGGAGTGAAAGGGCTCAGCAGGGATCGGACCGGCTAGGATGCGCCAGCCCCCGCTAGGTGCGATAGCTCGAATTGATGTGGACATATTCGATGGTAAAGTCGCAAGTCCATACGCGAGCAGAGGCCTTACCGGAACCCAAATCAATACGGATCGGC
>CAYOXF010000013.1:0-33330 GCA_964407845.1 uncultured Acidobacteriaceae bacterium
TCTGTATCGACGCGATAAATTCCGCAGTTTGCGAGACGAGCACGGAGGCTGAGGGCGGCGTTACGGACACGACGACTGATTCTGCGGTGGCCCCTGTGGAAGCGGAGCCGCAAGCGGCCACGCTCACAAGCAACCCCCAAACCAGGAGTAAGCCAACCCTCGGAATGCGCCTAGCGTCTTGCGACACGGGCTGAAGCCGTTTCACAAAACAGCAGTGGCAAACACGTTGCCAAACTGATGTTGGACGAAGTGTCGTATTTTGTGGAGATCTCGCGAAAGCTGAGGTTGTACGAACTCGACCGCGGCCCCAATTTGAAACGGTGTCCCTCCCAGAATGGAATAGCTTGTCTTCTCGTCCCTTCGGGTGACTAACCCGTGAGGGGGAGCTAATCGCAAAAAAGCGCGCTCAGTTCGGATTGCAGTCTGCAACTCGACTGCATGAAGCCGGAATCGCTAGTAATGGCGCATCAGAACGGCGCCGTGAATACGTTCCCGGGCCTTGTACACACCGCCCGTCACATCACGAAAGTGGGTTGTACTAGAAATCGCCGCGCCAACCTTGCGGAGGCAGGCGCTCAAGGTATGACTCATGATTGGGGTGAAGTCGTAACAAGGTAGCCGTAGGAGAACCTGCGGCTGGATCACCTCCTTTCTAAAGAAAACGAGGGTACGGCCTGTTTCGGTAACAGGCACGACTCTCCATCGGCCTCTCACGGGGCCGACTCGGTGAACTCAAAACAAATCTTCGGGTTCTGGCCTGTCTCATCCGGTTTCCAAGAGCACTCAGACAATAAAGCCCCGCTTCGATCCTCTCGAAGCGGGGCTTTTTCGCTTTTGACTTGAAAGCCTACGATTTCGGCGGTTGGTAGAACTCGACGAACATGCCCACGTCAGGATCGCGAACCAAGGCGACGCGATAGCCGCCCTTCATTTCCACGATACCGTCGGATACGAGCTTGATCCCGGCTCCCTGGAGCCGGGCGATGAAGGCGTCGATGTCCGTCACTTCGAAGCCGACGTAGTTTACGCCGATGTCGGTGATAGCAGAGGGCGCAACTGGCTTCTTGCGGTTTTCGTATTCGACGAGCTCAAAACGAATATGGGCGTCACGATCCGCTGCCAGCGGAAATGTGCCGTTGACGATGCGGATGATATTGCCGTGGCCTCCCACGGCGGAATCTAGAAAATCTCCGCTCATCCATGGCGACGGTGCGGTCGGGAGCTGCTCGCCCAGCAATGCGCCGTAAAAACCGAAGGCCTTATCTGGATCGAGGATGACGAGGCCGACGTGGTTAAAACCCGGGGGATCGGCGGGGCGAGCCGGACGCCCACCCATCGCCGGGGTAGCGGGGCGCTGTTCGACGATCTCCACATCCATGCCGTCGGGATCGGTGATGTAGGCGATGGCCCCTTTGGTTTCCCCGGGCAACGGGATCAACTCCCCTCCCCAGGTGCGCGGCCACAGCATCTTGGCAGCCTTTAGCTCGGACCACATCTTGTCGGCATCGGGAATCGTCAGGTCTATGTGAGTCGCGCCCGGTTCCCAGGCGGTCTTGCCACCCATCACATTTGCGCGCGGGATGCCTCTGAACTCGCGCAGGTAGAGCGTGAAGGGCGTTTTTTCGCCTAGGTTTGTGTTGATCGTAAGCTTGGCCATGCGGGATTCCACGCCTTTGGTGCCGTGGATGCGGTTCATGACTTCGTCTTTGCGCCACGACTTGTCGACGTTGGGAACCTCGGTGAAGCCGAGTAGCTTGTAGAATGCCACCGACTTGTCGAGGTCCGATACCATGCGACCGTCGAACTCCATTCCCACCACGACGCCCTTGCTCATCTGAAGAAACTGAGGCGCGGCGTAGGAAGAGGGCGAGAAAAAGGCGGCAGGAAGCCCGAACGAAACCGCGCAGGCTAGGAGAATCGAAACCTTGAATGACGCAAAGAAACCCTCTCGGCTCATATCCCCTCTTTTAAGCAGGAGCTTCTTCTGATGGCGTAACCGATCGTGCCAGCTGGAGATTTGCGCCCTATGTGTAACACTGTTTGAATTGACTGTCCAGATCGTAACGGTGAGGATCGACAGCGAGGCCTCTTAGAAAATGCGGCGCCCAAATTACGCAAAAATGCTGGCTAGACAAGCGGCGCCTATTTGGACGGGCCGGGGAGGAAAACTCGTTTCGGAGCCGTAATCGAAACGTTTCGTTGTTCGGTCGTCACTTTGAAGGCGCGGAACTCACCCTTTGTCTTGTTGCTACCGCGTGTTGTGAAGGTCAGGAAATACTGGTTGTGGAGGACCATATCCAGTTGGTCGAGAAACGGCGTGAACGATACAGGAGTCTCGAGGCCTTGAAAGAACGACTGGCCACCGGTCTCGCTGGCCAACTGAGTCAGATTGCCTTGGGCGAGAGTCACGCGGAAGGACGTACTCCCGAGACGACCCGCACGAGCGTAAAGGGTGTGAATTACGATACCGGTTTTGAGCGCGCCGTTGATCGCTCGATCCAAATCCGGACTCTCTGGAAGGTCACCGCGCAACCGATCGTGACCATCGGCAATGAGTAGAATTTCGCGCCGGCCCGGCATCGATTGCAATTTCACCAGGACGTCGATCAGCGAAAGATAGATGCTTGTGGACGTGCCCGCGGGCCCCAGCGTGATGCGGAGCTTTTTCGCGACGGCGTCGTGATCGGTGCTAAAGGTCGCGACATCGGCGGTTCTGCCCATGGTGGCGTAGAAAAGGCCCACGCGGGTAGCTTTCGGCTGTGCCTGAATGAAGCGGCGGAGCTCATCGAGATAAGGGCCGAGATTCGTTCCATCGTCGATCAGGATGGCGAGTTCTAGAGTCGACTGATCCCCTTGGGCAGCAACCCATCGGAGGACGTCCTCGCGCTGACCTCCCGTATGTACGATGACATCGGTCTTCCCGAGGGCGGGGGGAGCGGAGTAATTCGGGCCCAAAACGGTGACCACAGCTGTAACCGGTACTTTCCCAGAGTTTGAGGGTTGCTGACCGTAGGCCGACGCAGTGATGAGGGAAAAGACGACAATCGCGAGGTTTCGAAGCAAATTGCGGAACTCGAGCATGTAAATGGCCTCCTCTTGAAAAGATGCCGGCAGCAGCGGAAAGGGTGGCACACGACATTGTACCTTTCCCGATGCGCGAATCCGTTAGGTGGATTGCGATTTCGTGTCAGCGGTGGACCATCACACGCATTGGACAGAAATCCGGGTTTGCACCTGCACAGCGCGAGAGGTAAGCTTCGGCGTCGTTGTGATGCGGCTCCGACAATCATCCAGCGCATAAGGGAGAGGAAAATGCGTTTACTTGGGCACGTTCTCCTGCTCACTTTTGGTTTCGCTACTTTGTTAGGCAGGGTCGCAATGGCTCTTCCACAAAATCCGCCTGGCCATACGCAGGACGAAGGCCGCGCCGCTATCGAAAAGGCCGTGCAGAATTACATGGATCAGTGGAACAGGCATGACGTACGCGCGGTCGCGATGACCTACACCGAGGATTGCGATTTCGTCAACAACTTTGGAACGTTGACGCACGGCCGCGCAGGGATGGAAGCGACATTTGGACCCTTCATGACGGGCGTTTACAGTGAGACGCACCAAACCGGACAGGTACGGATGATCCGCTTTTTGAAGCCTGATGTGGCGGCGGTGGACGTGGATTGGGAAATGACGGGCGCGAAAAATCAGGACGGAAGCGTGCGGCCCACGCGCAAGGGACTCCACAGCCTAATCATGATGAGGCAGAGCGATGGGTCCTGGCTCATTGCCGTGATGCACGTCCACGAGTTCACGAATACGCCCCCTCTTACGCCACAACCCGTCGAAGGGCCCGCGCGCTGAAGTCGAGCGATTCCAGCCGAGGAATCTACTTCTGTATGGTCACTTGACTCGCTACGTAGCAAACCTCTGCCCAGCGCGCTTCCACGGAAACCTCAACGCCAGGCTTCAGCCGACTGTGGTCGACCGACAGACCTGTGGGAAGGGCTACCCAAACGGCTGGGGTTGTGGCCGGCTTTACATCCAGGGTATTCCCGCTGAACGATTGAATGACGCCCGTGATTTCTACGGGCGGTGAAGACGGACTGCCCGACTGCGCCAGGCTCGGAATCGCCCATGGCAGAATCAAAACGATCAGAAACCAACCGACTCTCCGCATGGAACCTCCCTTATCGCACCTGCCCGCCCGTAAGGCCGATCGCGAATCAAGAATTGGACGACAGCTTCGCCGTGGCGAGGAACTGCGGCGCTTTGCGACGGCGGGTGGCTTGCTCGAAGGCGTACGCGATCTTGATCAGCTTCGGCTCGCTCCAAGCGCGGCCGAAAAAGGAAATTCCCACAGGCAAGCTGAAAACAAATCCGGCTGGAACATTGATGTTGGGATATCCCGCCACGGCTGCCCAAGATGAACTCCCACCTGTGTCGTGGTCACCGTTGATCAGATCGGTGAGCCATGAAGGACCGGCGGTCATGGCCACGAGGGCGTCGAGGCGATATTTGTCCATGGCCGCATCGATCCCTTCCGTGCGCGTGAAGCGACGGTTTTTTTCGAGCGCACGGACATAGGCCTCGTCGGTGAGTGGCCCCTTTTTCTGTGCCTTCAGGAAGAGATCTTGTCCGAAAAATTGTAGCTCACGTTCGTTGTGCGCTTCGTTGAAGTCGATGATGTCCTTGAGTGAATGAACAGGCGCATTCGGAGCAGCAGCAAGAAAGGAGTTTAGGTCGGCCTTAAATTCATACTGCAAAACCTGGAGCTCGGAATCCATGAATTTTTCCGCAGACGGAACCTCCACCGGGTCAATCAACACGGCGCCCTCATGTCTCATGGCATCTACGGCCGCGCTGAAGACACTCCCTGTGCTTTCGGTGAAATCATATGATGCGCGCACCACTCCAATGCGTGCGCCGCGGAGGCCTGAGCGATCGAGGAATTGCGTGTAATTGGACGGCAGGTTTGTCGGGCGCGCCTTCGTCGCGGGATCGTCGGGATCGACGCTGGACAGCACTCCCAGCAGGAGTGCCGCGTCAGCGACACTGCGGCACATGGGACCAGCGGTGTCTTGGCTGTGCGCGATCGGGATAATTCCGGCACGGCTGATGAGTCCGACGGTGGGTTTGATACCTACGATTCCATTGGCGGACGAAGGACAGACGATCGAGCCGTCGGTTTCTGTGCCGATCGCTGCGGTCGAGAGATTCGCGGAAACCGCTGCGCCAGAGCCGGAGCTGGATCCGCAGGGATTTCGGTCGAGCGCATAGGGATTGCGCGTTTGACCGCCGCGGCCGCTCCAACCACTGGAAGAATGAGACGAACGAAAATTGGCCCACTCGCTCAGATTCGTCTTGCCCAAGATCACCGCGCCAGCAGCGCGCAGCCGACGCGCGACGCCTGCATCTTTGGCAGGCGTGAATCCAACCAAAGCGAGGGATCCAGCCGTGGTCATCATCAGGTCCGCGGTTCCAATGTTGTCCTTGATTAGCACTGGAATGCCGTGCAGTGGGCCGCGAGGGCCTTTTGATTCACGCTCCGCGTCGAGAAGATCAGCGATCGAACGCGCTTCGGGATTCAGTTCGATAACGGAATTGATCGTGGGACCTTGGCCATCGACCGTAGCGATACGGCCCAAATAGCGCTCGACAAGAGAGCGCGACGTGAACTTCCCCGATTTCATGCCGTCTTGAAGCTCCGTGATGGTTACCTCGTCGAGCTCAAAGGCTTCCAGCTGTTCGACAGGCTCGCCCGAAGCGGCGCGCCCGAAGGCAGGCAGCGCGACCGATGCGACGCCGGCCTTGAGACTGGCCTTGAGGAAACTACGACGGGTCGGCTTCGTGGCGCCCCGGTCGGCGCGATTGGCCCTGGGTCGATCGAGAGGAAGCATGGACGGCGATTGTAAGCAAAATGCAGGACGAATGCATCCACAGCCCTGCGTAGGGGTTCGGCGGGGAAGTTAGCTCGTCGTGATGGGTCGACGCGTCGATTGTGCTTGGCTCAGAAGAGAAACAGCGCGATGAGCCGATAGTGCGGCGCCTTCCTGCCAACCAACGAGATGGCTCGTGTGATCACCGGCAAAAAAGATAGGACCATCGGGTTGAATGATTCGATCGTATCCGGGATAGGTAGCCGTCTCGCTCGTGACGTGAATCCACGACCCGAGATTGTACGGGATGCGACCCCAGCAAACACAGACGGGCTTCTCTAGCTCTCGCGAGTGGCCAGGATGAAGAGCCTCGACCGACTGGCGTGAGGCATCGAGTTTCGCCGCCAGGTCCATGTATTCGAACACGTTGTCGTTTTCCAGTTGGTAGCCCGCGATGAGCACGCCTCTATCGGAGAACAGGCGTGCGCTGGGGTACCACACGAGATCGACAGGCCGGTCGACAAAGGAGATGCCGCCGTAGATGGAGTATTCTTTTTCCCAGAAACGAGGAGATTCCCAGGCAATTTTGTACGCCGCGTCATACGTTACGCTATCGATCACCTGTTTCACATCGGGCGAGAAATCGGCGTCAATCTTCTTCAGCACGGAAAACGGTAGGGAGCAGATGCAGTAATCCGCTTCGACGCCTACTGTGGCACGGGTTTGGAGATCGCGATAAGCCACGCGAACACCCGTTTTCGTCTTGCGAATCTGCTCGATCGCGCAGTTGAAGCGGATCATTTGCCCGACGCGCTTCTCAAAGGCAGCCGGGATTCGGTCCATGCCTCCAACGGGCTGAAACATCGTGGCCTGCCAGGAGAACTGCTCCTCATAGAGCATCCCCTTCCAAAGATTGGCATCCAGCAAAGCGTGCATGTTCAGCGGATCGCGAACCAAGCCTCCTTGTTCACCTGCTCCCGGCATCGATTGATAGCCAGAACGTTGCGACCCTCTGTAGAAATAGTCTGGTGAGAGATCGCCGTAGATGCGCAAAAATTCGAGCATGCGTTCTTTGTCTTCCGGCGAAAGCTCTTGGTCGAGTGCGTCGCGGCGGATTGCCTTCGCAAGAAGTTCGGCTACGTGGCCGCGGGTATCATTGACCAACTGGCGCTGCTCGACCGGTTTGCCGCCATTCATGCGATCACTTTGCATCAGTGCGCTACGCGAGGCATTGACTTCTACCTCAAGGGGAATTCCCAACTCACGGCAATAGCCGAGCATCGTAAGGTGCTGCGAAGGCAGACGCGCGGGGCCGGCGTTCAAGTAGTTCAGCTCATCGAAGGTGCAGACTTGCGTGGTGCCGTCCGTCATCTCCACACGAGTGCCGTTACGAATCGTCCAGTTGCGTCCGCCCGTGCGCCGGCGCGCCTCGACAATGACGCAGTGATACCCCGCCCTCGAAAGCTCCCAGGCCGACACCAAGCCGGCGACTCCGGCGCCCAGAATTACGACCTTCGTATTCCGGCCCTCGGTCGGTCCTAGACGAGGCACGCTCGCCTCAGTGGGAGGAATCGGCAGCAAACCGAGCGATTGCATGATCAAATAGGTCGCACCGAATCCGCCTGCCCGGCCTATCTGAGTGAGAAAGCTGCGTCGCGTCGTCACGGAGATTTTGCGTGGAGACTCGAGCATATACAGCTGAGCGAATAGGAGTCAAATTCGTTTTTAAATTATTCGACAAACTGAGTTTGCCGTTTTCTCACGGAGAGTTCTGGCTCCGTCAGCCCTATCCGCTCTAGGGAAACGTATCGTATGATGGCTATCCTGAGGCTCGGAGACATGAATCCGTACATGGTTTTGTCATGAAAGCTTCGATGCCATTGCAGGAGCCGTTTTTGGTGAGGCTATGACCTACGCGCAGGTAACGTCGCGACTCTATATCGGCTCCCATCCAGAAAGTATTCAGGACATTGAGGTGCTTGAGAAGATTTTGGCGATCACGGCCATTCTTAATTTACAGACCAACGAAGATATGGCTACCGCCAAAGTGAATTGGCAGCCCCTCGAATCGCATTACAAAACTTGTGCCGTTAGTCTCTGTCGCATGCCCATCGAGGAGGAGCAGGCAGTGCTTCGAGAGAAACTCCTCGAATGCGTCGATACGCTAGTGCAGCTCCTCGCGGCGGGTCACACCGTATATCTTCATTGCACAGCCGGCATCGGGCGCTCCCCTACCGTCGCCATCGGCTACCTTCACTGCCATCTGGGCTGGCAATTGGATGCTGCGGTTCGCTACGTGAAACAGGTTCGTCAGTGTTCGCCCCATGTAGAGGCACTGCGGCGGGCCATTTTGGATCAGGAGAAACAAGAATCCTTCGAAAGGTGGACATCTTACAGAGAGGTTTAGACAGCCCACTTGAATGAGTGTTATACGGGCTTTGTGCCCGCAAACAGTGCGAGTTCCCGCCACTTCCAGTAACAATCCACATCTTCGAAGCCGATTTCTCGCAGCCATTGGAGTTGCGTTTCGAGGTCGAGCAGCTTATTGGAGGGGTCCTCGTCAGGCCATCCAATCGCTTCCAGAAATCTCTCATGGACCCGAGGCGACGGCGATGCGACATGCTCGAGGTTACAGAAGACGCCGCCCGGTGTGAGAAGCTCCAGTATTTCACCATACAGCGCTCGCTTCCGCTCATGAACCAAGTGATGAATCGCGAAACCCGAAATCACGGCGTCGCATTGGCCCATTGGTGGCAGCTTGCTGTCAAAGTCATGTTGAATGATCGTCACGCGCTCGTCACGGCCGATGGCATCTCGCATCGCATCGAGCATGGTGGGCGAAAAATCGAGGCCCACAAATCGAGCGAGCGGCCGAACCTTTTTCGCAAGTAGTACAAGCCTGCCGGCACCGGTCCCGAGGTCTAAAATCCTCACCGCTTTGGCTGGCAGCAATTCCAGCAGTGCGGCCTCACCTTCTGCGCGGTGTGGAATCAGATCAGCGCGGCGAAGATAGTCGAGTGCGTGCGCTTCGGTGGACCACAGATTCACACCTCGCGATTCTGCCATGGCTGGCCCTCTCGATACGATTAGGCGTCGCTACTCCCCACAAGTCCAATTTAGAGTTGTTCAGACGAACATAAACTTACCTTATGACCCCTCTGATGGGAGGGGCTTGCGCATAGCCACTGCGCCGACCTTCGACCGAAGTCCCAGGTTTGCGGGAGGACCCGCCTACGTGTGTGGAACGCGGGTCTCAAGAAACTTCGCGACGCGCTGACGCATCGCTGTGCCGTCCCATCGGCGGCTGTCTACCATGTCCGCCCAGATTTCCAGCGCCGGAATCCCGGCTTTCTCCAAGGCACGCTCGATGAAAAATGTTCCCGTTGCGGAAGGTCTGCTGCCTTGCGGCACGAGAATCAGGGCGCCATCGATGCGATGAAGCTTGGCCTGCTGGACGATCCATTCGTTCGCCCAAGGCGGATTGTGGAGTTGCTCGTTCATGCTGACAATCCGGCTGGCGAGGGCTCGCAAGGGATCGTCCAGGCCGTAACGAATGTAGCCGTCGGGTCCGAAGGCCAGATACATGGACCAAACGAAAACGGCGCCGTGGCTCTCTTCAAACGCTGTATAGAAATCAGTGTCATGCCATAAGCCAGCGCCCACCCACATCAGGCGTTGTCTCTCTCCGGGATATGCGGCGATTCCTTGCTCCACTCGGTGCCGCACCTCGTCGCGGAAAGCGCGCGCGTGGTTCACGGCCCACTTTGAGCCACGATGCCATTGAGCGTTCATTACGTTGATCACTTGCTCGTTCATACGGACGGGCGTTTGCGGAGCAGCGCAAATCAAGTCGCGGACTTCATCGAAATACTCTTCCTGCCGGTTTACCCCTTCCATCAGTTCTTGTAGACGGGCCTCACTGAATCGGTGGCCGCCCGCCTTTTCGAGCTTACCGATCAGCATGCCCATTTGCGCGACCATGAGATCGAGGCGATGAGGTTCATAGAGTTCGCGCCAACGATAGCGACTAAGATCCCACCAGCGCGGAGGAAGCTGCGTGGCCCCGGCACTATCGAGAGCGACGAAGTCTGCGCCAAAGGAAGCCGCCCACGTTTCAAATATGCGCTGGATGCAGTCGCATGTCAGACGCGCGGCCAATAGCGCCGGCTTCGGGAGCCCGCCCCACGGAGCTTTGGCTGGATCGCCGGCAATCGAGGTGGCTAGCGAAAGGCTGCAATAGCGACAAAGCCCTTCGTGATAACCAGCAGCGCCGAGGGCATCGAAATAGTATCCCGACAATTGCTTTGCGGAGACGACCGCGGACCACCACTGGTTGCTTACAACCGGCACACCGAGCAGCTCAAAAAGCTCAAGCGGCATGTCCGCCTGGGCGATCGCGTAGGGCTTCTTTTCGTCAAAAACATTGCGGCGAAGTTCGGCAAACCAAGCCTTCTGATGTTCCGAAGATGCCCGCGTGGACTCGAGCTGTTTCTCAGACGCGCGAGGCATGGCGACTCCTGCGTGCGGTTTCCACGAATTCCCGGACTCGGCTGTTCAGTTCGGCAGAAAGACCTTGGCCAGCCTCTTCGCGAATCAATAGAGACGGGATGCCGCATGCCTGCACAAAATCGCGCTGGCGAGGATAGTCCCAACCGTAGACGTCGTCATCCGGCGGCAGGTAGAAAACAACACCGTCGATTCCATGCGTTACTGCCTTTTGGAACCAGCGATCCGCTGCGGCGGCCGGCGACACTCGGGGGCTTGGGGCGCGCAAATAGTAGTTTTCAAAAATCGACCGCACGAGGGAATTGACGCTGCCTGCGGATACAAGGTTCGCGCCGGCTGCGCGCGCCCCCCACCAATCGTCCTCCGCCGTAACCACGGCACCGTGAGCCTCCAGTGCTTGGTGAAGCCGCGGATGATGCAAAGGCGTTCCCTTAATCAGCAGGCGGGGACCGCGCAACGGTTTCGCAGACTTGATCTTGCGGCACGCTCGATTCGCCAGGGTCGCGTAGGCGGCACGATCCATGAAGTAGAGCGCTCCGCTGATCGCCAAAGCGTCTGTTCCGCTGATTCGTGGCGCGTTACCCGTTCGCAGATTTTGTAGGCGGCGCAGGGCGGCCCGGGCCCGATTGGATTCCGTGACTGCCTTCGACAGGGATTTGCCATGGACGGGACCAATTTGTCTGAGGCGCCTGATCAAGTCCCTGGTTCGGTCGAGTCCGTATCTTCGGCTGATGGGCGAGCGCGTGTGAAGCAAATCGTAGAGGCATAAGGGAGGCACTGCACCGCTCAATTTCTGGCGCTCGACTTCGCGAAGGTAGAGATACAGCTTGTACTCAGGCTCGGAGGTTCGGGGGATGACCAGCAATTGCAAGAAATGCCAGGCGCCGGACAGGACGGCTTCAAAGAGAGCTCGAATTCTCGGTTCAAACACGGGTTCCATGAGTGGGTCGGCAAAGGGAGTGGGATCTTTGAGAGAGTCGAGAGTGGGTGCAAGCAGCACAGGAAAGCACCCAGAGGCCCGGATCAGCTCCCAAGGGACGGTATTCGATGTAAATCCGACGACCGGCACACCGGCTTGGTGCTGAGAAAGAGCTTCCGCAGTGCGATGCTGATAATGCCAGAGAAGAGTCTCAAAGGCACCGGGCATGAGCGCTTAGATGACGCCATCTCGCCGAAGTTCCGCAATGCGTTCGGCCGAATAACCCAGAAGTTTGTGATAAATCGCTTCGTTGTGCTCCCCGACCGCCGGCGGTGGCTGATCGAAGCCGACTGTGGAGCCGGAGAATTTGAGCGGCATTCCCATGCCGAAGACGTCGTCCACCTCGCCATATTTCGGGTGAGCGAGCTTTACCGTCTCGCCACGAGCAATCACCCGTGGATCACGGACGGCCTGATCCGTGTTTCGCACTTGAGCAGCCGGGACACCGGCTGCTTCCAAAATCCGAACGACCTCAGAGGTCGTGAACTTTCGCGTGAAGTCCTCGATGATGCGGTCGAGTTCCTGGACGTGAACCACGCGCTCGTCCCGACTCGAAAAGCGAGGATCGGAACTGAGGTCCGATCTGCCCATTGCTTGGAACAGCGCCTTGGCAAAGACTTCCATCGGAGCGCAGATGGAGACGAAACCATCGCGCGTGCGGTAGGTCCCGAAAGGCGCAAGGCGCGGCACGGTAAGACCGGTGCGCTGCGGTACGCCGAGCCGTTCCAATACATCGAAAGGCTCACCGGAAACCATCATGGACATGACGCCCAGCATTGAGACATCGACATGCTGGCCGAGGCCCGTGCGACGCGCCTGCATCAGCGCTGCAAGTACACCAATCACGCCGAACAGGGGGGCACACATATCCGCCATGGGAACGCCGACGCGAACAGGGGGATCGGCAGGTCCGCCGGAGGTCATCATGAATCCACTGAGTGCCTGAATAATGGCGTCCATGGCTTTGCCAGAACCTGGCTCGCCTTCGCTGCCGAAGCCGGTCAGCGAACAGTAGACGATGCGGGGATTGATCTCGCGTGCCTGCGCATATCCGGCGCCGAGGCGATTCATGGCACCGCGGCTGAAGTTCTCGAAGATTACGTCGGCTCGCTTTACTAGGTCCGCGAATATTTCGCGCGCCCTGGGATTCTTCAGATTGAGAGTGATCGCTTGTTTGTTTCGCAGACGATTTATGGCGGAGACAGAAACATCGTCAGCGTGCCGACGCACGAGCGTCGCACCGTCCTTCCCGAGATAGGGGGGATTCTCGCGACACGAATCGACCGAGAGCGGATTCTCGATCTTGATCACTCGCGCGCCCAAGCCTGCGAGCAACAGAGTAGCAAAAGGTCCAGCGAGCGCCATGGTAAGGTCAAGGACAGTTACGTCCTCAAGCGGACGAATGGGTGTTTCTTTACCAGACGGAAGAGGCATCTAGGCTCCGGTGACAACCTGCATCTGCGAGAGGTGTGCTTTGCTGGCTGCCCGCTTTAGAATCAGAATGACCACGAGGCCAATTAGAGCCCCAAAGGCAACGAAATACCAGCCCGCGGTGAAGCCGCCGGTGCGGTCGCGAAGGATTCCCAGCATTTGTGGCCCTAGGTATCCGAAGATTCCTCCGCCAAGGCTCACGATTCCCATGACTGGACCCATTTCACGTCCGGGCATCACGTCGCCAGCGATCGCAAAGATCTGATTCGTTGCGCAAAGGCCCAGCGAGATGACGAGCGCCGTAGCTGCGCGAAACACGAAGAGATCGGGGGTCATCATGGCAAAGCAAGCCGGGATCAGCAGCAACATGAGCCCGATCATGGCGCCCCAACGGCTCAACCGGTCTGCTACATAGCCACAAAGCAAATTGGCGAAGATCGCGGTGATGTAGGCGGCACTGATGATATAAGCCGTTTGCGTGGATGTGAGGTGAAACAAAGTTTTTCCTATGGAGGGCACAAAGAATGTGGCGCTGAACCCACCCATATTGGTGAGACCCAGCAGGACCATCGTCCAAACCAATGGGTTTCGAAACGCGCTCGCATCCGGGACGTGGCTCGACCCATGTTCTAGCCGAAAGCTTGGTTCGCTGACTGGCGGGCGATAGAAAATCCAGAACACGATCGAGCCGAGAAGGGCCATGCCGGCGAACGCGAGGATGCCGTTGCGCCAACCAAATGCCACCCCGATTGCAGTACCAAAAGGGGCGCCTATCACAGAGGCGAGAGACGACATCGCTCCCAGAATTCCCATCGCGGTACTCCGCCAGGTGGCTGGAACGACGAGAGCGATCGCGGTCATGACGCAAACGAAGGCAACGCGATAGCCGATGATCCAAACAATCCGGGACGCTAACCCCAGGGCAAAGTTTGGAGCCCGGCTGAGCAGCACAAGCCCAAGTGTGACAACGAGCAGCCCGACCGATAGGACGTTCTTTTCGCCAAAACGCTTCGCGAGTATTCCTCCGGGAATGCTGAAAACGATCGCCGCCAGGCCGTACACGCCGCTGAACAGCCCTACTTGAGAATAGCTGATCCCAAAATCTCGCTGAATGTCCGGCAAGAGGGGAGAAAAGCCGAGACTGGACATCTGCAGTGTCATCATTGCGAAGATCGTGGCCGCCAAGGGTACGGCCCAGCGATGCGCGGACGCTCGATCCAGAGTCGGTTCAGACATGGCACGCAGTTGTGCTGAGCGAATCACGGGAGTATATCACCCGCGCTATGCGCGCGAGCGCCGGACGAATTCGCGCATTTTTCTGAGGGCTTGAAAACGATTAGAGTCTGGTTTGAAGAACCGCCCAGGCGAGGAGATTTCACAACAGCCCAGGAACATGCAGCATTCGATCACTTAGACGGGAACGAGTCGGGCTGGCGCGTGGTTGTTCGTCTGCCGTCTTTGTCTTGGCGCAGATTCCAGTGGGCCCGGGGGATGCGTTCCATTTCAAAGAGGTCCGAGGTGCGCGCGTACCAGCCGCTGCCATGCATGCGCCCAATCAGCTTAAGTTTGGGAGTATCAATGTGATGTTTGGCAGGGTTGAGGACCAAATCCTCGCGCACGTGCATGGCCAGTACGCGACCCAGCACGAGACCGTTGTCTGGTCCCAGTTCGATGATCTGCATTAGCGCGCATTCCATGGAAACTGGACTTACGGCGATGCGCGGCGGTTTTACGTAGACCGACGGAACAGTTGCGAGCTGCGCCTCGGCGAGTTCATTAATCCCGGCTTCAAACTCGATGGCGGTGATGTTCATAACCGCAGCTGCTTCTTCGGAAACCAGGTTGACGACAAACTCTCGTGTTTCGCGAATATTACGCCGCGTATCTTTGGGGCGACCCGGCTCATGGCTGCCGATACCAATACCCACTATGGGAGGATCACCCGAAAACGCATTGAAAAACGAGAAAGGTGCAGCATTGAGCTGGCCATTCGCACTCTGGCTGACGACCCAAGCAATGGGTCGGGGAGTAATGGTCGAAACCAGGAGCTTGTACCGCTCCCTAGGAGAGATTGCCGAGAAATCAAACAGCATGAGGCCTCCTAACGCAAGCGATTACTCCGCACCAGCTTGTATCATACCTTCTGGCCCGTGTCGGTGAGTTGACGTTGTTATTCGGAAGGGACGTCTCGAGAAGGTTCAAGACGGTAGGTGTAGAGTGCTGGCGCCGCTGGAGGGGGGCTGAAACGCGTCCCACGAAGAGTCTTTTCTACTGTGGGGAATCACAAGACCGGAGATTCTCGGTCGGTGGTAGCGGCTCACATATCGCCTTGTCCCACAGAAGTTGCCGCTGCATCTTTGCGTACCTCTGAAGTCGTGCTGTTGACAATCTCTGGCAAATCGTCAAACGTTCTGAATTTCGGATTCTTGCCGGCCAGGAGCAAGTGCACGGACTTTTGAGTGAATCGCCACGTCGTGCCCGTTGGTGTCCCTCCATCGGTGAGCTGAACGACCTGGACCCGAGGCGGCTGTTCCTGGGTCAGTCCATCGATTCGGAATCGTAAGCAATGATGTTGGAAGGTTTTACCTTGTTCGATCTTTGGCTTCGCTGTTTTCATTTTCAGTTCTCCTCATTGCCGCACCCATCTCCGTTGGATCAGCGGGCGCTTTGATTTAAATCCGCGTTGGTCAGGCACTTGGCATCGGTCTTTCCATCCGTTTACGGAGAAATTCGAGCAATCTCCTTTTCCATTTGATGCTTTTCCCAACAACTGCCTTCCTCTCCAACGAAGAGTTCGGCGTGGTAGTGATGATAGGTCCAATCTCCGCTATCAAGATGGGGGCTGAAAATCTTCTCTCGTACCCATCTTTGGCCATCGGCGAGTGATGAGTGACAGTAGTCGCAATATTTCACGTTGTACGGAAGCATTTGTTCTCTCCGTTTCTCGACTCTCATGCGCTTTTGCACAACGCACACTGCGGACCCTTTTCTAGCGGCAGGCGCCGAAGTCCTTTTCGACCTTTCTTACTTCGAAACTAGAATTTCCATTTGCGTCCTTCGTTTTCTTACCGCTCAACCTAACCTGATCTCCAGGTGTTACATCGACGCTAGCGAGTACGAGCAAGTAGGACTCTCCACTCTTGCTGTCGACCAGAGTCAAGCGATCATTGGCTGCCTGACGGACACAGCCGCTGACTGAACCTCGTTGGTGCTCAATGAGATAGAGAGCACTTGCTCCCGCCACGGCCGCGCCAATCCCAATTCCTATGGCTTTTCCACCTCCACCACCATAACTGGGAGTGGATGACGCGCCTCCCATCGCTGTACCTCCCATCGTTCCACCCCCGTATTGGGCAGAAGCTGCGCCGGAAACGAACAGAGTCATGGCAATCCCGAGGCCTAATCCAGTTAGCTTGCGGACGACTTGGGTTTTGGTGTGGGTAGTCCGGTTCACAAATCGCATGACATTCATAGCCAACCGCCTTTGTTGAAACCGTCTAACGCTACTCGGCGAAAATAGGACGCGTTATTCGGTGAGCATGAAACTCCAATCACGCTCTGAAAATGTAAGATGCATCGGCTTCGAACGAACTTGTCACGGATATGTCAAACTTTTGTCGTCACTATTCTCGAATACGGCGGAGTCGATTATTCTTTTTGACGGATTCCCGGTTCGAGATTGACGTCGGAGACGGGTCGGCGTATTGCAGCGAGCCTTGACGGAGGTCGAGCCATAGCGGTATTACCAAGCTCGTGGAGAGCGAGGCGGGCAAGCCCGCGGCACTTATGACATCGTCGCCAAATGAGCGCGGTCTGGCAAACGAAACGTTTCTCATCGGTTCCCCAATTTGCTTGAGGAGGCAACAGTGGCAAGCAATCAGAATCGAATTCTGACGACACACGTCGGTAGCCTTGTGCGGCCGCCCAAGCTTGTCCCCTTCCTGGAGGATATCGAGGCGGGCCGACCTTATGACCAAACCGCGCACGCCGCGTGCTTACAGGAATCCATCGCCGAGGTCGTTCGACAGCAGGCGGAAGCGGGGGTGGACATCGTGAGCGATGGCGAGTTCGGAAAGACCGATAACTGGGCTTGGTACGTCCACCAACGGATCTCAGGTTTTGTCGAGCGACCGGCCACGGAAGAGGAAATGAAAGATCCTCTGGTGGCGAGGAGCATGGGGCAGGACTTTAAGGATTTTGCGGAATTCTATGCCGAGTATTTCCCCACCCAGAACCTCAAGGCTCGGGCAACGAACGTTACGACCGTCTGCGTAGGTCCGATTCGATACATCGGCGAGGCGCTTGTTCAGCGGGACATACAGAATCTCAAAGCCGCGGTCGCCAAGGTCAAGGTTGTCGATGCGTTTCTTCCGCTCGTGGCACCTGCGAGCGCGTTCCCGTTCTTCAAGAATGAATACTACAAAGACGACGAGACACTTTTATTTGCGCTGGCCGAGGCCCTTCGTGAGGAATACAAGGCTGTACTGGATGCCGGGCTTCGTATTCAAATTGACGACGCATTTCTTCCTTACACGTACGAGCGCATCGTGCCGCCGTTGACCCTCGCACAATATCGAAAGTGGGCGGAGTTGCGAATCGACGCCCTGAATCACGCTCTGGAAGGGCTTCCGCAGGAAAGGATCCGCTATCACATCTGTTGGGGAAGCTGGAACGCCCCGCACACCCACGACGTACCGCTCAAGGACATCATCGATTTGCTCCTCAAGCTGCGGGTCGGCGGCTATCAATTTGAGGCTGCGAACGTACGTCATGAACACGAGTGGAAGGTCTGGCAAAGTGTGAAGGTGCCTGAAGGGCGGGTGCTGATCCCAGGAGTGATCAGCCATGCAACGAACGTTGTGGAGCACCCCGAATTGGTGGCAGATCGTCTGGTGTGCTTCGCAAATATCATCGGGCGCGAAAACGTGATGGCGGGAACCGATTGCGGGTTTGCGCAAGGCCCGTTCACTCGCAGAGTGCACCCGACGATTCAGTGGGCGAAGCTCCGGGCTCAAGCGGAAGGTGCGAAGATTGCAACAGAGAGGCTATGGGGAAGTAAGAAATCGGCCGCGTGACGGACAGGGAAGAAGACCTACGCGAGCGCGACGATCCCCAAAAGGAGAACCAAATGGGTACCGCTCCGGAATACCCGTACGATACACGCCTCAACGTACTGCGTGGGCACCTGCAACTAATCGATGAGAAAGCGCTTTCCGACGCGGCTCCGCACAAGTGGTACAACCAAACACTGTGCCAGGTCAATGCATCCGTGGTGCGGGTGGGCGTCGTTTGGGGTGAATACCACTGGCACAAACACGACCGCGACGACGAGTTTTTTTACGTCATCGAAGGCAAGCTGCTGATTGATTTAGAGGGGCGGACAGTTGAGATCATGCCGCGACAGGGCTTCGTGGTATCGAAAGGCGTGCTTCACCGAACGCGAGCACCGCAGCGAACGGTAATGCTCATGGTCGAGAACTCTGGAATCGCGCCGACAGGAGACGTGTGACTGTAGCGCAGAGAACAAACAGGTGTGTCCTTACTCCCCACTTGGCTTTGCCGGTGGATTCGCAGCGGGATTGCTCGAGGGACGCGGCGCGCTCATAGGAGGGGGCAGTCCGTTCATACGCAAGTATTCGACCATCTCGCCGTAGTGATCCATCGCATGCGTGCACATGAACATGGCGAGCCAGACCGAGGTCTTCAAAAACGGAGCGGGAGAGTCTTTAAGAGGCGCGAGTCCATTCTCCGCGTTGATTGTGGCGATGGCTTTGTGCATCTCAGCGAAAGACTCCTTTAAATACTGCATGATTTGATCCTTCGTTTGGATCGCGTCCGGCCCGTTCGAGGTAATACCTTCGTCCGGGGCAGATGGAGGAGCCTGACCCAGGATGGCTTCGGCGAGCCGGCTGTTCACCGTAGCGACGTGTTTCACCTGCTGCGCGAAGGTCCGCACTCCACAAAAATTCCTGTTCGTCGGAGCAAACGAGTATTTGTCCTCGGGCATCGCCTGAGCAGTGGCAACCACTTCGAACTCGACGATCCTCAACTGGGTGTCGTCAGCCAATCCAGGCGCAGATTCAAAGAGTGTCCTCAGGCGCTGGTCACATCGATCCATTGCGCGATCCATTCGTCGAGTGATTTCGAGCAGCTCGTACGCCCTTGCGGGAACTCGAACAAGCGGAAAATCCCGAGCGTGCGCTCGACCATTTTAGAACTCGCGAACGAGGGGCAGGCTAACAGGGAGGCGCGGTGTAGGCTGATCTAGATGCGTGTGATGATGATCACAGCCGCTAGCTCACGCAGCCGAGATACTCAAGATGGGTAGTTCTCCGCGGAGAATGAGGATGACCACCACGAACGTCATCGGACTGCTACTGCTGGGATTGTTGGTCTATTTCACCCCGACGATGGTCGCCCGCGATCGGCGTCATGTGAATGTGGTGCCGATTTTCGTGCTGAATCTGCTGCTCGGCTGGACCCTGTTGGGTTGGGTGGTGGCGCTGGTCTGGGCCCTTACCGCGCAGCATCCAACGCCGGGCAATGCAATTAAGCCATCTTGAGCAGTGACTGGCTCTACCACTTCGCCCAGCCGCCCCAGCGGGCCCGGTTTGCCTGGAATTAGCTAGCGCCTAGTTCCTCAAACTCACCCACGATCAACTCGGTCAGGGCCGCTTCTGATAGGCGGGGGCCCTTCAGTTCGATAAGATTTCAGCACGACGGTGAACTTCGGCGGAGCTTCAGGCCCTCCCAGACGACGCCTTTCACGACCTACCCTTCGAGACAAGCAAAGTCGTCCGTCAGGCTGATAGCTCTTCTCACCCTGCCGTGAGCATTTTCAGTATCCTAACTAATCGGCTGGCGCTACGCTTACGACGGTTTCATGGACCGAGTTGCGCGCTCCGTGGCTTGGCTGCGTCACGCCGTCGGAATCCGTCGCGCGGCATGAAATCGCGACCGTCCCTGCGGACACTGGAACCCAGTCGTACGAAAACCGCTGCCAGGACCATTGCGCGCGCCCATCGAGCTTCGCGCGTTGGTATGTTGCTCCGCCGTCGGTGCTCACTTCCGCTCGCGCCACACCTCGCGACGCCCACGCCCAGCCCCATATCTGGACTGCTTGGCCCACGGGCAATTCGGCATTCGGCGGGGGTGCGACAATCACCGATTCCGGCGCAATCTCCCAAACGGGCCGCGCCGATTTGCCCGCGCTGTTGCCGCGCGAAGCACTCGGCAGCGCGTCATTATAAAGAACGGTCGTCATCGGACTATCCGCACGGCGGTCCGCAATCTCGATCCGATACAGCCACTTGACGTTGTTCGTGCCGTAGAAACCCGGGATGAAAAGACGCACCGGAGCGCCATGTTCAATCGTGAGCGGCTCACCGTTCATCTCGTAGGCCAGCAGCACTTCGCCCGCCATCGCGCGTTCGAGCGGCAGGTCCTTGAGATAGGACGCATTTTGAGTGCCTTCGTATTCGCCGTGATCCACGCCGTACGACCACACGAATCGGGCCGCCGAATCAACTGTGGCCTCATCCAAGATTTCCCTGAGATCAGCGCCGCTCCACGCTACGTTGGCGACCGCGCGAAACGCCTCCGTCGGCTTCAAAGGATTGCCGGCACACTCATGCACCGACACGACCGTGCGCTTCGGCCGCCGCATTAGCTCTTCGACCGACAGCACCAGGGGCCGCTGCACCATCCCTTCAATCCGGATGGTCCAGAGACGCGGCTCAATCTCGGGAATACCGAAATGGGCGAGAGTGAAGATGCCGTCCAGCGGTGTGGCTGTTTCTGTCAACTGATGCGGACGGCGCGGAAATCGGATCACGAGCCCTTTCTGCAGCATGACCGCTCGAGTCATCGGGGCCATCTCCAGATTTAGGTACAGCACCGCGGACTCCAGCGCGGCAGATCTCCCCCGACCGGCCATCGGCGCGCCATTCACAGCACCCTGAAGCTGCGTCAGAATAGCACTCGAGCTCTTCCAATGGCACGTCGCAACTTTCCGAAATCCGGCGCAGCTCGCTCGCCGAGAGGCGCAGGCTGGCCACTTCACGCCGCTGGCAGTACGCGCGCAATGATCCTAGCAGCATTGCGACGCACGCGGAAATAATCAACTGCCTGCCGGAGATGTTTCTTCAAGGTGAAGACCGCGAAGGCACGGCCAGGATGCCTATGCCCCATGAAAGATGCTTCTAGCCGAGTGGCGGATGTTCAAGGGATTGGTCGTAACGATTCCAGTCGGAGAAAGTTTCAGATTAAGGAGCTGAAGATGAGACGGAAAGTCCTTCCAGCCTTGCTTTTCGCAGCAACGCTGTTTGCGTGGAAGATGAAGCCGGCAGTTCAAAAGACGCGAGCAGAAGAATCCCAGGGCCAGAGCAGCCAAAGCTCAGCAAGTCATGACACCGTGAACAGGGCCGCGGATGACTGCCAGAAAATGCTGGACATGATCGATCACATGACGAGCTACCAGCGGCAGATGGCCGTAACTATGACGAAACTCATGCAAAACATTGCTGACTTGCAGAAAGAAAAGGACATACCTCAGCTACGAGCGAAGCTCGCGGAACAAAGCGGCATGCTGGATCTGTTGCAGATTTACATGACTCAGCAAAGTAGCGTCACGCAATCACTGAAGGAAAGTTTGGAAAGTAACTGCCCCGTTGCGGCAAACGGCGAAAACCCAGCGCTCAACCCGGGTCAGTGGCTACCACCGGGTACTTTGCTTTGGATCAGTCCTCGCTGGATGATAATTGTCAGTCGAGCCTAGATGACAAATACGCCGAAAAACCAGGATCACGTGTTCCCAGCTTGCGAGGATGCGCGGTTAGATTGTCCAGACCAAACGCCAGCAACGTTGACCCCTCCCGGCTCGGCGTATCAAGTCATGGCGAACGGCTTGGCGTCGCGCCCTGAGAGATGCGGAGCTGACGATCCGCTTTCATGATCTCCGGCATACCTGCATTAGCAAGCTCGTTGAGTCTCGGGCGAGCGAACACACGCTCATGACCATGTGCTGGCCGCGTCAGCCGCAGGATAATCGAGCATTACTCGCAGATCCGCCTAGAGGCAAAGCGCACGGCTCTCGACGCGATTGCCGCGCAGTCTTCACAGACTGTCTTTGGGGCAGGTGTGGACCAAAATGCGGACCAACTTCCGATGCTTCGTGTACTCCGCCTTGGCTTGCTTCAGTCTCGGCACTATACCTTCACTTCGCTGACCTGGATGATCGGCTGAAGATTCGTGTAGTTGGGGACATCAGCCATGATCTCTTGGGCGTGCGGAGCGAAAGCCGCCTGGAAAGCCTCGACCGAGTCGACCAGCATGTGCCCCATGGCAACGTAGGTCATCGGCACACCCGGCGCCCCTCCCGAAATCCCTTGCTCGACCGCAACCCCCTTGATCACGGGGCCTAGCTTTTTCTTAACCATCGGAAGATGCTTCTCGACGTAGTAGGCCATATCGAATTTGCAGCCGTCTTTATAGGGATAGAAGACACTAACCTTGATCACTGTAGTCTCCTCCTCAGTTCGTGAGAGGTGGCAAACGATAGGATAGAACTCAAGAACCGTCAAGTGATCCCAGTCCGGTTCGAGTCGGATGGTTGCGCCCGACATCTAGAAATCACCTCAGCTTCGCGTACTCCCCTATGGCTTGCTTCAGGATGGGGATGTCGGGGTCGGCGTCTTTCCAGAGCGCGAGGAAATCCTGGTAGGCGGTCTTGGCGTTGGTCGTGTCGCCTTGCTGGGCATATGCACGAGCGAGGCCGAGATGCGCCAGAGCACCAATCGGCTCGTTCAACACGACGCTCCGACGGTCGAGGATTTTCTGGAATTCGCTGGCGGCTTGCATGCCTTCATGGCCCGCGAGGTATGCTTCCCCGCGAAGGTAGACGGTGATCATGCGGAGCACAGAGGAGAAGTTATTGTCCGTCCAGCCTTGCTCATAAGCCAACGCTGGGCGAAGCTTCTCGACTGCCTCCTGCGGGTTTCCCTGGCGAATCGCCATGGCCGCGCGGATTGCAGGAAGGTAGTTGAACTGCACCACTGTGGCTTGGGGGAAGCGCTGGCTCAGCTCGTCGGCAAGCTTCTGCGCTTCGGTTGCATTCCCGGCCAGCGCCAGTGCGAGCGCGTCCGCCACCTGCGCCTGCATGGGCAGCAAGTTTCCGGCACTGCGTGGCGGTACCTTTGCGGCTCCATCGAGATTACCGAACAGCACCTCGCGCAAGGCCGATGCAGCCTCATATGCATCGGCTGTTTGCAGTGCTCCCCTTTGTGACGCGGATGCGACGGCCCGCGCAGCAAGTTCGCGAGCATCGCGCAGGTGTCCTACATAGGCAGCGGTATTGGATTGAACGAAATCTCCCTCCCCGACAGGCACCCATGAGGTTGAGGCAGACGCGAAATCCGCCATCGACTTCGGGTCGTTCTGAAGGAAGGCAATCAGGTATGACAGCTCGGAAAAGGCCGGGTTATCGAGATGGCGAGCCCGAGCCTGCTGGATTGATGCGTGCGCTTCGTCCAAGCGACCCAGTCGGATGTATTCGGAGGCCAGCAACACGTAATTGAAGGCGGCGGTCGGGTCGAGCCTGACGGTATCGAGGTATGCTGCCAACGCTTCCTGATCTTTGCCGAGATCTCGAGAAATATTACCTAGTTCCTGGAAAGCCCGTTCATCCTTGGGGTAGGTCTGAGACCATAGCTGGGCTGCTTCGTAGGCCTTTTCGAGATCTTCGCCGGGGCCAAAAACGTAGTAAGTTGCAGTAATGGCCAGTTTTTCTCGCTCGCTCGCCCGGTCGCGGAGTTCGTAGGCCTTCTCAACGGTCTGCGTTGCCCGGTCACTTTGGCCCAAAACAGATTGCATTATTCCCAAGAGGGCATACGCGTTCGCGAAGTTCGGGTCCAGATCCACGGCCCGCTGGCAAGATAAAGCTGCGGTCGGTATGTCGAATCTGAACCAGGATTGCTCGCAGCGGTTAAAGGCCTGCAGGGCTTCCAGCGAGGACGTGGTGGCCTGCACGAGCGGCACATCGTACTTCTCCAAGGAAGCTTGTGATTCACCGAGTTTCGAGCGCAACGCGGAAGCCGCGCTTCCGAGAGCACCAAGGACCTTCTCTTTGCCTTCCGCAGTGACCTGCTCCTGCGCGAGTGTGTCGCCTGTTCGGCAGTTGATCGCGGCGACGTCCAGGATGTACTCGCTTCCAAGCATTGCAATCGAGCCTTCGATTACGGTGGTTGCATCCGCACGCAAACAGACTTCTTGGGCGAGTTGGTGTGTTAGACGCGCGTCGGCCGGCTGCTCCATCAGCCGAAGCGTTTGGACAATCTGGTTTCCGGATACGACCTTCAGAAATGGTGACTGCTCGAGCTGCGCAGAGAGGCCTCGGCTAAGCGTGCCATCAAAGACGGGATCGCCGGTCGTGTTGGTGAAATCGGCGATGACGATGGAGTCCTTTTCGGTGAGCACCGGCACGCGGTGGAAATAGAAGTATCCGCCGGTTCCGAGGCCAACCACGATCACGGAAGCGATGGGAACCAGCCATCGTCGCAAGGATGATGTCGCCCCGACCTCTACTGTCCTAATGCTTCCGGAGCGCAGTTGCTGCGGCGCGGTTCCTTCAGCGGCCGTTTCTGCTGGCACAACGGCCGGGGCCGAACGCCCTGAAGCTGTGTCACGCTGAAGACGCCTCAGGTCCGTGCGCATATCAGACGCGTGCTGATAGCGAAGATTGCGGTCCTTCTCCAGTGCCTTGTTGATGATCGCTTCCAGCTGCGGCGGCAAGCCTGGATTCAAGCGCACGGGCGCAACGGGCGCACGGTTCAGGATGGCTTCGAATATGACCGCGGAGGTATCGCCTCGGAACGGCGGCGCCCCCGTCGCCATTTCGTACAACACGACACCGAAGGAGAAAAGATCGGTGCGCGCGTCGAGTTCCTTCCCGCGTGCTTGCTCCGGTGACATGTATGCGACTGTGCCCAGCGCCGCGCCAGGACTGGTCAGTTGCGCCTCCGGGACGCCCGTGACTGTTGGGGCGCTGGCTCCGTCAAATGGCTCCGGAATCGGCTTCGGCTGTGCTGTCACCTTCGCGAGGCCGAAATCGAGAATCTTGGCATGCCCACGGTTGGTAACAAAAATATTTGCTGGCTTGATGTCCCGATGGACGATTCCCCGTGCATGAGCCGCATCAAGGGCCTCCCCCACTTGCACGCCGATATCGAGAATCTCCTCCACGTCCATCGGCTTGCCGCCAATCACATGCTTGAGCGTCTGCCCTTCGAGCATCTCCATGGCGATGAAGGCTCGGCCGCTCTCCTCACCAATGTCGTAGATAGTGCAAATGTTTGGATGATTCAATGCCGATGCCGCCTGCGCTTCTCTCTGAAAGCGCGCCAACGCTTGTGCATCCGTTGCTACATCTTCCGGTAGGAATTTCAGTGCGACGTTGCGATGGAGCCGCATGTCTTCGGCCTTGTAGACCACACCCATCCCACCGCCGCCAAGTTTCTCGACGATGCGATAGTGCGAGATGGTTTGGCCGATCATTTTCGAGTCACGGCGGTAACGGTCTCCCAAACACCGGGGCGCGGCTATTTCGGTACAGGGAACCCCTTCATGCACACCACAGTGCGGTCCGCCTCTTCGGGCTTTGCGTGAGCAAAGCCGAGGTTGGCCGTACAAAGCACGTCGCCCTTCAGGACCAGGCTCGTATTGTTGTCCAGAGGCGCGTTCAACTTGTTGGCGATTAGGATCCGTTGTGAGCCGTCGGGGGAAAGGACCCAGATCTCGTTTCGCAAAATCTCAGAAACATAGATGTTTCCCCTTGCATCGAGTTCAATCCCATCGAATGGCGAGTACCCGACAGGTAGCGCCTGGGGTTCACCTGCGGATCCATCTTCCTTGATAGGGATCCGGAGCACCATCGGGTCGCCATCGGTGACGGCGTAGATGTTCTTCTCTTGTTTGTCGAGCTCCAGATCGTTGACACCCGCTGGAAAACCCGAATAGGGCTTCGACGACCAGTTGAGCAACGGGTGTGCGGACCACACATCAACCCTCTTACCATCTCGCGAGATTTTCCAAATAGCTGAGTACGTAAGGTCACTCATGTAAACGTTGCCTTGCGAGTCGATGGCTACATCATCAGGAAAACAGAATGGCCAACCATCAGCTTTTGTGGCAAGCGCTGTCACGACGCGCGTCTTGGCGTCGATTTTATAGACCCCGGAACGAATGACTGTGGCATCCCGGCATGACGGATGGAAGGGATTCGTAAGGTCCGTCGCGTCGTATTTCGAATGGGCCTTGTACGCGACGTAGATGTTGTCCTCTTTGTCGAGATCGAGGCCGATCAAGTCTCCCTTTCCGCTCTCTTGCTTCGACGGCACCCAGGCGACGTGGTCGTAGCTGCCGTCGTCCTTCAACATGACCACCTCGCCCGTGTGGAATTGTGTCGCGTAGATGTTGCCCTTCGAATCGACACCGAGACCCTCGGGTGTGTCGGGTAATTTGGCCATGACCCACGCTTTGAACTGCGCGGACGCAGGCGCCGCAGTGACGGCCATAAACCACGTTCCGACGATTAAGTATCCAAGAACCATCGGAAGTCTTCGCTTACGCAGTGCCCCTGGGGACATCTTGCTTCCTCCTCTAGCTATATCGCGGCCTAGCTTGGGATCACGGGCGCGATAGACCCCTCCCATTCCGCCCGCACCAATAGCGGAGACAATTTCAAGAAGGGCCCAGGTGGGTGCCGGACTGAATGGCCATAGGTTCTCGCAGCCTTCTGGAATCCGCGTAGTATATACGACGTGTGTTACGTAGAAAGGTGATTTATCCCGGCCGCGTGGGAGTGTCGATTCCGTGCGTGGCTAAAATGTGGAATCGGGAGTTAGCCCCAAAGCGATGCCTGAATTGCTGGGAATAGAAGACGATCCAGATGCGAAAAGACCCAGGACACCCGATCGGCAGGCCGCTCATGTGGCATCGCAGCCTTACATGAAATTCTTCGTGTGATAGGCAGACATGTTCGCAGCCAGCCCCGGTTCGAATCCGAGCGAGTGCAGCCGTTCGCGCCGCGTGCGATCCATCTCGCGCTGGAGCTCGTTCACATGCCCTGCGCCCGCGCGTACTTGCGCAATCGAAAGCCCGCCTCCTGCATAAACCACTAGCGCATCGTGGACGTAAGGGCTCAATCCTGAAATCGAGGCTAGCATCTGGCTGCGCCGCTCGACCGCAGATGCCATCGAAAGTCGCATCTCCGGCTCGCGTTCGAAAACGTAGCGCATGTGCTCAACTCCGAAGGCCACGTGGCGTGCTTCGTCGCGATGCGCCAGCCGTGCCAGCGCGGCAGTCACTGGATCGGGTGTGTGGTCGGTCAGGAACTTGAGCAGAGTCAAGAACGTGCCCTCGCCCATGACGCATAGCAAAAACGTCGCCGTCGTGAAATCGGGCTCTTCGAGGAGCGTTTTCAGCGACAGCTGCCCACTTACTACCGTTGTCCCGAGCCCCGCGCCGCCCGCTTCGGCACGCCGCGTGAACGCTTCTCCGTGGCGCGCTTCGTCCACCACCTGCATCGCCAGCACCTCCACGACCTCGCGGTAGTGCGGGTGAATCCGCGGGATGAATCGCGCTGGGACGTACAGCGCAGCGAATTCATTTTCTGTGAGAAACGTCATGACCTGAGCTACCGCGGCTTCGACGTCTCCCGGCAACTTCGGAAGCTCGTTCCACGGGATGTCTCGCACGGCAGACCACTGATTCGCCGCGGCCTGCGAATAGATGGAGTTCAATTCGCGCGCCCACACGTCGCGCTTTTGGCGCAACGTAAAGCCGAACTCCGGCCCTCCCCGCTCGATCCGTGCCCCTCGCGGCGCAATTCCCCAATTGGGCTCGGCGGTTTCGGCGATCTCTGTGCGCGACGTCGAAATCAGCGGCGCCGGTCCTGCTGCCTCTATGCGAAACGTTCCCGGCAGGCCTTGTTGCGATTGCCAGCGCAGACCCTGCTTGCGGCACCACGCCGCAAGATGGTCCGCGAGTTCAGGCGAATCGCCGTGCACCTCGCACGATTCCCCCGCGGCCAGCCCGGAGAGCGCCCGCCGCAAAAGCACGGTAGCCCCTTCGTGAAGCGAAAGGTCTTCGAGCTCAACTTTTTGTTTCGGTGTGGAGTTACGCATCTATCGAAGTGCGGCGCGACCGATCGCCTAAATTGCGGCCGAGGTCGCCGCTTCGCCGTAGAAGTCGAATCGCCCGACCGCTTTCTCCAGCTGCGCGTAGCCGGTCGTCCGAGCGGGTAGCCAGCACCTCAGCCCCTCCAACTCCATGAACGCCCGCACTTCGGGATCTTGAAAGGACATTCCGAGAAGCGCATCGACGAACGGCTTCCATCGCTCTACAGGCAGGCTCGCGCGCACCGTGAAATTGCAGTGGTCGAAGGGCGGAGTTGTTACCAGCACGCGTGTCGTTCCCGGATCGAGCGTCCCTTCGTTGATGAACACTCCATAGTTTGCGTCGAGCACGCAGGCCGCGTCGGCGGCTCCGGACGCAAGCGCCCTTGCCGCGTCGCGCTCTCCGCCGACATGGTCGCCGTGCTTTCCGACCATCACGTTGTGATACAGAACTTTGCAGTCGCGGAACGGATCGAGACCCGATTCTGCCACAAGATTGAGCGGAATCAATGTCGCCTGCGGCGAATCCGAAGCGGCAACTGCGATCGTTTTGCCTTTCAGATCGGCGAGCGATGAAATCTGCGAATTCGCGCGCACGATAATCTTAGTGGTGAGATCGCGGTCGGAATCGCGCATCGCGATGGCGGCGCACGCCCCCTTGCTCGTGATCTGGCTTTTCACCCATGCCAGAGGCGAATTCCACGCGACGTCAACCTCTCCCGAAAGATTTGCCTCTACTTGTGCGTCGTAGTTCGAATACAAAACGTAGTCGATCTTCGCGTCGTGTTTCGCGAAGTAGGGAAGGAAACCCTCCCAGATCGTAACGACCTTCGGGTCGTACGCGACCGCGCCGACTCGCAGCATGCCACCGTGTGCAAACCCCTTGGAATTGGCCATCATTAACCTCGATCTTCTGGGTCGGTTTACGAAAACGACCGGCGTTCGAAAGTTGGACGCTATCCGAATACGGGCATGCCGCAGATCGCTTTCCCAATGAACTCGTACAGCGCGTCGGAAACGGGCGCCATGACTCCGGCCGCCCGGCTGTCCCGAAAGAACCGTTCTACGCCAACATCCTTGCGGAACGCCGCCCCACCGCACACTCGCATGGCCAGATCGTGCACCTCGAGCGAAGTCTCCGCGCCCGCCAGTTTTGATTCGAGCACGCGCAGCGTTGCGTCCTCCCGTCCCTGCTCGACCGCGTCAATCGCATCGAGCAATAGCCCCCGCACCATATCAACCTTCAGCCGCATCTTCGCGATGTGCCCCCGGACCTGCGGCAAGTCCGCAATCTTCGATCCGTCGTATGAGTACTTCGAATTTGTAACGTGGCTGACGGCTCGCGTGAGCGCTCCCTCCATCATCCCCACCGATACTGCGCAATTCATCAAACTAAATAGCGGAAGCACCACGCCCATCATCACCTCGAATCCTTTGCCGTCCTCGCCGAGCCGGTTGGCCTCTGGAATCAGGACGTTTTTCGCCGTGATCGGTGCCGAGCTATTCCCGCGCAGCCCAAGGCCCACGTACGGTTTGGGAATTGTAAGCCCATCCGCGTCGGCTGGCACCGCCCAGATCGTACTGAGCCCTTCCGCCGCAGCAGGCTTGCTGGACCATACATAGATGTCGCACGCCCCCGCCGACGTGATCAGTTGCTTCGCGGCATTGAGCCTCACGCCGTCAGCACTTGTCGTCGCCGTGCTGACCGGCACCCAGAAGTGGCTGCGCGAACCGAATTCCGAAAATGCCAGTGTCGCCAGCTTCCCGTGCTGCGCGATCGAGCTTCGCATCGCCGCCGTGCCGTGCTTCTCGATCACCGCCGTAGAGATGTAGTGCATGATCACCACCATCGCCGTCGAAGGACAGTCGCGCGCGATGCGCTCCGCCACCGCGACACCCGCACGCAAACCTTGCCCACAGCCTCCTACGGCCTGCGCGCTCACCAACCCCAGCAGTCCTGCTTTCTTCAGCGCCTCGAGGTTCTCCTTGGGGAATCGGCCCTCTTCGTCGATCTTCGCGGCCGACGGCTGAATCACCTCCACCGCGACCTCGTCGGCCTTCGCCACTAGGTTCGTCCCTGCCCCGTCCAGCCTCCAAAAGTTGCTCATCGTCTCCGTTCTCCGTTCCGAGGACGCCGCACAGAGCGTTTTCAATCCCCATTCAAACAGGGCGGCCTCATGCGCCCTGATGGAATGCCCTTGTTCTAGTTGCTTAGTTCTTAGTTGGAAAACGGCCGCCGGTCGCTTAGGAGTTAAGCGTTCAAGTAAAGCCTTGCGGCCACCTCAGGAGAGAACAATAGCGAGCAGTCCCCCGTAGTCTCGGAAACACCGTCGGAACGTGGTGCACGACCATGTTACGTCTCGCAATTCACTACGTCGAGCTTCTACCTATTCCGGGTTGCCAGCACGTTGGACGCGCGGTAGCGTACCTAGGTTTCGCCGCTCGATCAATGACAATCGTACCGGACGCTCCAGTCACGGCAGCCGTTGGAATTCATGTACGTCTCGGGAAGAAGAGCGCGCCTGCCTTTGGAGCAGTGGCGCCAGCCGCCGACAACTCCAATCCGTCACCAAGGGTCCGTCTGTTCGAAAAACGGGACTCTCTCATGATTGTGCACAGTGCCCTTGCGGCCGACATCCCTGCACACTCGAAGTGAAGCCTGGACAGCATAGCGTTCGACCCAGGGTGGGCAAGCCGATTCTCTCACTCAACGACCGATGATTATGGTTACCGGCTTGCGAAAATGCGCGGCTCGATTGCCCAACGCCCAATGTCGGCAAAGTTGATCCCTCCCGGCCTATCAAGTCGTGGCGCACAGCCTGGCGTCGTGCTCTCAAGACGCCGGACCTGCGGCATACCTGCATCAACAAGCTTGCAGAGCCCCAAGCGAGTGAGCACACGCTCATGGCCATTGCTGGCCATGTCAGCCGAAGGATGATCGAGCACTACTCGCACATTCGCCTAGAGGCGAAGCGCACGGCTCTCGACGCGATTGCAGCGCAAGCGCAGCCTTCACAGGCTATTTTGGGGGGCAGGTGTGCACCAAAATGTGCACCAACTTCCGGGGAGCGATTCGAAGGCTCCTGCTAACTGATTGAAAAGGTTGGTGGGCCTGGGTTGACTTGAACAACCGACCTCACCCTTATCAGTTCGAAAAGCGATGATGACACCAAGTGACCGGAATGGCCAGAAGTGTACATCTGCGTTCGAGTTAGTGCTCAGAAATGCGATTCGGCGCGGCCACGAGCGGACACGAGAAGACAGCACTTTCCGGGTGTGTCCAGGCAGGGTTATGTCACAAAGTACGTCACAAAACTGGCTGAGTTGTCCGTCCCAGAGACATGTGATGTCGGTGGCATGCCCGGAGGCCACCGCGCCACTTTTTTTTTGAAATTTTTTGCAGTGCGGGAGATCCGCTGAGCGTCAAGCTATACGCGCTGGATTTTTGCTGAGTCACGGGTCGTCTAGCAGGGAGAGCTTAGTTTAGGCGCGTGAAACTTCTTGCTGCCTGAGTGCGTATATTGAAGCAAGGGGAGAGACCTATGTTCTGCAATCACTGTGGTTCACCAATTGCCCCTAACCAGTCGTTTTGTTCGCATTGCGGCAAGAGCACTACCGCGGCGCGCATCGCAAGCGCAGCGCGAATGCGGGTTGCCGAGCACGTTCACGTCCTTGCCATCCTGTGGTTCGTCGACGGTGCGCTCTTCCTCCTCCCAGCCTTCGCAATGGCTGCGCTGGCAGCCGTCGTAACTGCCCCGCTGGCATGGCACGGGGTCAACAACATCATCACGTTCGTGGTCGCGCCGGGGCTCTTCGTTGGGTTATGTGTCATTTTCCTAGTATCAGCGGCTCTTCGCTTTATCGCGGGATGGGGCTTGCTCAAAATGGAGCGCTGGGGCCGAGTGTTTGCACTAGTGATGTCTTTTCTTAACCTCATCCACGTCCCGTTCGGTACCGCGCTTGGTGTTTACACGTTATTCGTGCTCCTGCCCGATGCTGCTGGCGACGAATATCGGCAGATTTCGCAGGCACGCCAGTCGGACTACGGGAGGTCTGAAGCATCACTTCAGTTTGCCAATAAGCGCACTTAGCGCGGTCTATTGCAGCTTCGCGTATTCCGTCTTGGCTTGCTTCAGGATGGGGATGTCTGGGTCGGCGTCTTTCCAGAGAGCGAGGAAATCCTGGTAGGCCGTTTTCGCCTTGATCGTGTCGCCTGCCATGGCGTACCCCCGGCCAAGCTGCAAATGCGCTAGTGCACCAATCGGCTCATTTACCACGATGCCAGGGTGGTCTAGGATTTTCTGGAATTCGGCGGCGGCTTGCTCGCCCTGACGCCCAGCCAGATAAGCCATCCCGCGCACATACACGAAATACAATTGCTGGTCGGGCGCGAATTCATACTGTGTAGCGGCTTGAAAAGCATCGATCGCCTTGGAATACTTGCCCTCTCCGAGTGCGATTGCGCCACGAATGGTTGGCAGATAGTAGAACTGTGCGAATGTGTCCTCGGGAAAGCGCTTCGCCAAATCATCGGCCAGTTTCTGAGCTTGCGATCGATCGTCAGACAATGCCAGACCCAAAGCCACGTAGGCTTGAGTGTCGCGGTCTGTCGCCAATCGCAAGGCTTCTTCTGCTGGTTGTGCGACTTTCGCATCAGCCCCCAATAAGGCTTCCCTAAGTGCGGCTTTTGCCAAATATCCCGCCATGTTCTGCTTCAGTTGCGCCCGCATCGCCGATTGGATTGCGTGCTTCGTTAGGTCGTTGGCCTTAGAGAGCTGGCCCGAATAGGCAGCAGTGTTGGATTCCAACGACAACATAAGGTCTTCGATTGGCCCGCCCATAGACCGAGCCACCTGATCGCCCATTCCCACAGCATCGTGCTGAATAAAATCGAGCCAGTACAAGAAAAGTCTGAACCTCGGCGTATCGACGTTGTGCGATTGTTGTATCGTGGCGCGAGCTTCGTCGAACCTATTCAAAACGATGTAGGAAAGGGCAAGGTTGCCATAGAACAGTGAGGTCGGATTGAGTCGCACTGCTTCGAGCTGGGCCGTGAGCGATTGGTCAAGTCTACCGAGCTTCCCATAAGCGACTGCGAGTGAATTGAAAGCTTCCAAGTCCCTTGGGTACGTCTGAGCCCATAGTTCGCTGATTTCGGCCGCTTTGTTGATATCTCCGGCGACAATAAGGCAATAATTATCTGAGATACCTAATCTCTCCCTCTCACTGACCCTTTCACGTAGCTCGTAGGCCGTCGTGGTGTTTTCAGCGGCCAATGTACCATCGCCAAGATTGCCATAGGCGGCTCCCAGCCCAGAGTAGGCGAGGGCAAAGTTCGGATCCAGGCTGATCGCACGCTTAAACAACGGTACAG
>CAYOXF010000014.1:0-44587 GCA_964407845.1 uncultured Acidobacteriaceae bacterium
CCCGGAATCGAATGCCGCACGCGCGCAATTACCTGATCGACCTTGTGCCCGGGCAGCTGGCCGCCTTCACCTGGTTTTGCGCCCTGTGCGATCTTGATCTGCAAATCGTCCGCGTTCACAAGGTAATTGGTCGTGACCCCAAAGCGCGCCGAAGCGACCTGTTTGATCGCGCTCCGCCGCAGATCGCCGTTCGGATCGGGCGCAAACCGCACCTCATCCTCGCCCCCTTCGCCGGTGTTGGATTTCGCGCCGATGCGGTTCATCGCGATCGCCAGTGTCTCGTGTGCTTCCTTGCTGATGGAGCCAAACGACATGGCGCCCGTCGCAAACCTTTTCACGATCTCTGACGCCGGTTCCACGTCCTCGAGCGGCACCGGGTCACCCGATGGTCTGAAATCAAACATCCCGCGCAGCATCAGAAACTCGCGGTTTTGCTGGTTCACGATATCGGCGAACTCACGGAACGTCTCGGGTTTGGCCTGCCGTACGGCATGCTGCAACTTGCTCACACTCAACGGGTTCAGCAGGTGCCGCTCCCCGCGCACGCGATACTGGTATTCGCCCCCGACGCGCAGCTCCGTTTCCGACTCCTTCGGTGCCTCGATCGCAAATGCGTGTTTCATCAGCGCCTCGCGCGCGAGCACCTCCATGCCCACGCCTTCGATTCGCGACGCCGTGCCAGTGAAGTAACGCTCCACGAGCGATCGATTCAGCCCGATGGCCTCGAAGATCTGCGCGCCTTGATAACTCTGCAGTGTCGAAATTCCCATCTTGGAAAAGGTCTTGAGCAGGCCCTTGTCCGTGGCCTTCATGTAGCTTTTGAACAGCTTGTCCCAGGAGTATTCCGACGGAAAATGCCCGGATTTAAAAAGATCCTCGAGTGTTTCAATGGCCAGGTAGGGATTCACGGCACTCGCGCCATAACCAAGCAGCAAAGCAAAGTGCATCACCTCGCGCGGTTCGCCGGATTCCACGATCAGTGCCACCTGGTTGCGCGTTTTTTCGCGAATCAGATGGTTGTGAACCGCGGAAAGCGCCAGCAGGCTGGGAATGGGAGCGCGCTCGTGGTCAACGCCGCGGTCAGACAAAATCAGCAGCGTGTAGCCCGCCTGGATCGCTTGCGAGGCCCGTGCGCAGAGATCTTCCACGGCTTGCTCGAGTTCCCTCTCCCCCTTGTCCACCCGGAACAGCGCGGACAGCGTTGTCGCAAGGAAATCGCCCCACTTAACGCTGCGCAGCTTTTCCAGTCTCCAGTTGGAGATGATCGGATGCCGCAGCTTGAGCGTGTGCGCATTCTTGGGTGTCTCGTCCAGTATGTTGCCCTCGCACCCAATGTAGGTGTTCAACGACATCACCAGGTCTTCACGGATCGAATCGATCGCTGGGTTCGTCACCTGCGCAAAGGTCTGCTTGAAGTAGTTGAACAGCAGCTGGGCCTTGTCGGAAAGGCACGCGAGCGGCGTATCGATTCCCATCGATCCCACGGGTTCCTCGGCCTTCAGAGCGGACGGCTGCAGGATCGTTTTCAGATCCTCGTCGGTATAGCCGAAGGCTCGTTGGCGCATCAAGATCGTCTTGTGGTCGGTGGGCTGGACGTTTGTCGGAGCGGGTAGATGATCCAGCGTGATTTGGTTTTCGCGGATCCACTTCGCATAGGGCCGACGGGACGCGAGTTGCTTCTTCATATCGTCATCGGAAATCAGCCGCTTTTGCTCGGTGTCGACAAGCAGCATGCGGCCCGGAGCGAGCCGCCCCTTCATGCGAACCTCTTCGGGCTTGATCGGCAGCACGCCCGCTTCCGAAGCCATCACCACCAATCCATCCGCGGTCACAAGGTAGCGGCCCGGGCGCAATCCGTTTCTGTCAAGTTTCGCGCCGATCACGCGCCCGTCGGTGAAGGCAACCGCTGCGGGCCCATCCCAAGGCTCCATCAGCGATGCGTGATACTCGTAGAAAGCCTTGACATCGTCCGGCATCGTCGGATCGCTGTCCCAAGCCTCCGGAATCAGCATGGACATCACATGGGGCAGACCCCGTCCCGCCAGCGTCAGAAGCTCCACGGCATTGTCCAGCATCGCCGAATCGCTGCCACCGGGCGTGATAATCGGCAGCAGCTTCTGGAAATCCTTTCCAAAAAGCGGAGAGGCGAGCACCGACTGCCGCGCGTACATCCAGTTCGCGTTCCCGCGCAGCGTATTGATCTCGCCGTTGTGGCAGACATAGCGATACGGGTGGGCCAGCTTCCAGCTCGGAAAGGTATTGGTCGAAAAGCGCTGGTGAACAAGACACAGCGCGCTCGTTACATCGCTATCGGAAAGTTCCTTGTAGAAGTGGGTGATCTGCGGCGCCAGCAGAAGACCCTTGTAGACAATCGTGCGCGAGGAAAGCGAAGGCACATAGAAGAAATCCTTCTCTTTCAGCTCGGACTCGGCGACGAGCGCTTCGGCGCGCTTGCGGACGACGTAAAGTTTCCGTTCGAGTGCATCTTGATCCATGCCGCGCCCGCGCCGGAGAAAGATCTGCTCGATATAGGGCTGCGAGTTCCGCGCCAGCCTTCCGATGGTGTCTCCGTTGATGGGCGTGTCACGCCAGCCGATCACGCCCAACCCTTCCTTCTTCGCCGCCTTTTCGAGAATTCCTTCGCACAAGATCCGCTCTTGCGGATCGACGGGAAGAAACACCATTCCGACGCCGTATTCTCCGGCGGGAGGCAGAGTAAAACCCAGGCGTGCACACTCGCGCTCGAAAAACGCGTGCGGAATCTGGATCAGGATTCCGGCTCCGTCACCGGTCTCCGGATCACAGCCGCACGCGCCGCGGTGCGTCAGATTCACGAGGATCTGAATGCCCTTCAGTACGATATCGTGCGACTTGTGTCCCTCGATGCTTGCGACAAACCCGATGCCGCACGCGTCGTGCTCGTGCCGTGGCGAGTACAGCCCCTGTGCCTTCGGCATCTTCAGAAAGGGATAGGGCACTTCCTCGCGCCGTTGGCGCGCCCGTGAATTGGCTCTACTGGTCGACTGCATAGTCGCTGTTTGGCTCCTGCTGGACACCCGCAGCGTCGTTTTGTCACGTCTGCGAAGCCAGAGATCCTTTGATACTATACACCGACACGCCCAGACTGGTGTGCTTTGGCTTTTGAATCGGTTGGATCACCGCTTCGAACGGTGGCCTCCGGCAGGCGCACCAGCCCCCCCCCCGCGATTACAAATTCCTTATGCCTCGGTTATGCCGGATTTACGGCTTGCGGGCTAAGGTTGGGCCTGCGGCAATGATTCAGCCTCCTGAACCCGGCGATCGGATCGGACGCTATCGAGTCGACAGCCTCATCCAAGCGGGCGGCATGGCCTCGATCTATCGCGGCACCGACGTGACCTCTGGCGCCACCGTAGCGATCAAGATCCCCCGGCCTGAGCTGGAATCGGACCCGCTCTTCTTCGACCGTTTTCATCGAGAGGCCCAGATCGGGCGCAAGCTCGATCACCCGGGCGTCGTGAAGGTCTTGCCCGCCGAGGATGATCCGCGCGTCTGCATGGTTATGGAGTGGGTCGAGGGCCGCCCCCTACGGGATCTGCTCGAGGAGCAAAAAAAGCTCTCCCCCGTCCGGGCCGCACACATCGCGCTCGGCATCTGCGAAGCACTCGGTTACATTCATGAGCACGGCGTGGTCCACCGCGATCTGAAACCGGACAACATCATGATCGACCACGAGGATCGCATTAAACTCATCGATTTCGGCATCGCCCGCGAAGCAGGAGCCCGCCGCCTGACTTTCGCCAAGCTCACCAAAAGCATGGGCACGCCTGATTATGTTTCTCCCGAACAGGTCAAAGGGAAGCGCGGCGATGCTCGCAGCGACATCTATGCCATGGGTGTGATCTTCTACGAGATGCTGACCGGCGAAGTGCCGTTTCGCGGTCCGAATCCGGTTGTGGCCATGAATCAGCGCCTGGTGTCCCAGCACCCCCCCGAGAGCTCGGTCGATCGCGACATTCCGGCAGCGCTACACGCCATCATCCGCCACGCTCTCGAGCGCGATCCTGCGCGGCGCTACTCCTCCGCTCGCCATTTCGCTCATGATCTCAAGCATCCGGAAGAAATCGACTTCAGCCAGTCCTCGGCTGTCCTCGCTCCAGACCGGCTTGAGGCCCGTGCACCCAAGCTCACGATGGCATACCTCGCGCTAGCCTTGATCCCAGTTGCCATCTTCACTCTGCTGCTCATCATGGCCCATCATCAGTAGGCCAAATCCGCTTTTCGACCGAGGGGAATCCAGGTTGACAGGCGTGCCTCGCCAGGGGATTATTCGGGCGCTTCTTCGCTTCACCACTGACGCACATTCCGCTGAACGGAGACCGGCTTGATCAAGAGCGCTGTGCAGGGAAAATCGTTCTACGGGTGGAAGCTTTTGATCATTTTCTGGGTAATCATCGTCCTGAACTTCACCTTCCCTACTTTCGGCACCAGCGTCGTCAACACGTACATGGCCAAGGCCATGCACCTGAACCGCAAGGAGCTTGGCCTCGCCTTTTCCGTCTTCAGTCTGATGGCGGGCTTGCCGGGTCCACTCGTCGCGAAGTCGATTAACACGCTCGGCATTCGTTTGACGCTGGTGATGGGAACCCTGCTGACGTCCTTAGGAGCGTTCCTGATGGCGCTCTTCGTCAAGACTACCTCTCAAGCGATTCTGGTTCTCGGGTTCATCGTGGGCGCGGGTGCGGCGATGGCGGGCACAACGGCGCCGCAGGTCGGCATCGCTCGCTGGTTTCACAGAAAACGCGCCCGGGCCATGTCGCTGCTTCTCACGGCTTCTGGCATAGGAGGGCTCATCGCCGTCCCCACTCTCAATCTAACCGTCGCCCATTTCGGCAATTGGCGCGCGGCCTGGTGGTGTATGGGGGTGATGTCTGTAATCGCCGCCATCGTCTCGGCACTTTTTGTTCGAGAAAGCCCGGCAGAAATGAACCAATTATCCGATGGAGAGGCGGGAACCGATCCCACCTCGTCCCGAGCAGGTCAAGCGGGCGAGCAGAGAGTTTTCAAAACTACCGAGAACTGGTCCTTGAGCGAAGCGTTGAGGTCGCCAACGCTATGGTTGCTCGTTCCCACCTACTTGGGATTCTTTATGGGCTTTTTCATCTACCTGGCCCACGGTATCTTGCACCTCGAGGGGCTGGGTCACACACCGGCCGAAGCAGCACGGTCGATTTCTGTAATCTTTGGCTCCTCACTGATTGGGCAGGTTGCGGTTGCCTGGCTCGGCGACCGCGTCGAGCCCCGCTTCATCTCCGCCGTAGCTGTGTGTCTGTACGGCGGCGGCACGCTGCTCGCCATTCACGCCTCCGGCACGGCGATCATGTACATTTACGCGATCATGATGGGCGCTGGATTCGCCGCTGCTTTCACTTGCATCATGACCATTTGGAGTAATTATTACGGACCGAGGCTCTATCCGGAGCTGCTCGGCGTGACCACTCCTGTCGGAACGATCCTCGGGGCGATTGGGCCGTTTACGGCCGGATACATCTACGATAAGTACGGTACGTACGTACCTGTCTTCGAGGCGATTGCAGCACTGTGCTTGCTAACCGCGTTCCTTTACTTGTTAGCAGTTCCTCCAGTGCGGCGGGTCGGTGACAGGAAAACGGCTCCGGCGATCGAAACGATCTGAAAACGTCGCTCCGAGTTTTCCCTGACCATGCCTCAGGGTTTGGCGGGCTCGCGCACCATGCGGATGGGTTTGATGACGAGGTTCTTGGGAACATCCTCTTGGAGCGCCAGCAGGGGAGTGAGTTCGCCTTGCTGCGCGTCGAGTGGCACGAACTTCCAGTTCATCCCTTCGCGGTACTGATCCTTTTCGAGCACGATGAAGTACAGCGCGCCCGATTTGAAATGAACGTTCAGCAGGGGAGCATCGCCATCGTCTTTGTGCGTTCCGTCGATGAGGTTTCCCTCTTTATCGACGCTGAGATCGAAGTTGTTCAGTGTACCGCTCAAAGTGCCGCGCTCTTGCTTGAGGATGAGAGTGGCGAAGACGTCGCCTTTGTAGCTGGCCTTCCAGGTGCCGACAAACGCCTTCAGGTCGGGCACGCTGTCCTGTTTGTCACCCTGAAGAGCAAAAGATGGCCAGGCCTCTGTCAACACGGCAAGCGCGAGCAGTAGCACACCGATCGATGCCCATTTCGATCGGGCCCACCGAAGCCGCACGGACAGGGGCGAAGCGCTCCCCTCGAGGCAGCAAGACGGACCAACCGCCTGTTTACTAGGAAACGGCTGCCTCAGCCTCTTTAACCGTATCGTATGTGTGAAGGATGTGGCTGACATGCGTCATGTCGACGAGCACTTTGGCTTGTTTGTTCAGCCCCGCGAACACGATCTTGCGGTTCACTCTTCGGGAGGACACAAGCGCGCCCACCATGCCGCCCAGTCCTGCCGAATCGATAAAGGGGACACCGCTGCAGTCGATGATCAAGATGGGAGAAGGATCGGCCCGCACCGCCTCTTGGAATTTGAAGACGGTGTGAATATTCAGAGGGCCGTTCAGAGAAAAGATCGTTTGCCCACGCTCGCCGTGGGACGTCGCTATGTGCAAGGTATCCTGTACCATGGGCCGGGATTGTAACGAAACGCGAGTCCGTGAATGTTAAAATTAGGTTACAACCTACTCCGCTGTAAATAGACGTCTTGAGGTGTCTGGATGGTTGGCTTAGGCGGGCCTTTCCGCCGAGGCCGCCTTTAGCTGGCCCTTGTATTGGATGGCAAGAATGGTGACGTCGTCCGATTGCGGCGCGCCCGCGGTAAACTCCCTTACGCCCGCGCGGATCGCTTCGGCGATCTCCTCTACCTCCTGTCCCTTGAAATGCTCGAGCACGGTTCGGAGCCGCGATTCCTCGAAAAGTTCGGAATGGATGTTGGCGGCTTCGGAAACCCCATCGGTATAGATCACGAGGAAATCACCTTCTCGCAAATCCGCCGAGGCGCAGGCGAACTCGGCTTCGTCAAACATGCCGACCGGAAGATTGCCAGACGCCAATCCCTCAATGGCGCCAGAGCGGCGAAGAATCAGCGGCGGCACGTGTCCCGCATTGACGTACTCGAAGTGGCCCGACTCATCGAGCACGCCGTAAAACACCGTGGCATAGCGGTCATCTCCGCTGCGCTCAACCAGGTACTTATTGACGCGGGAGAATACGGTCGGTAGAGGCATGTCCATCGACGCCGTCGTAAAAAATATTCCCTGCAGCAGGGTTGCGAGCAATGCCGCTGAAATTCCTTTCCCCGAAACATCCCCCACGAAGAATCCGTGCCGCCCGCCGCTCAATTCGATCACGTCAAAGCAGTCGCCACCCACCGAGTGGCAAGCTAGCGTCGAACCCGTCACCGCCATGTACGGTAGATTGGGGAGTATTTTCGGTAGCAGCTTCTGCTGGATCTGGCTGGCGATTTCGATCTCGTGGTCGAGCCGCGCTTTGGCCCGTGCCGCCGAAAACAAACGGGCGTTTTCGACTACCGTGGCGGCCTCGCGCGCGAGGCTCCGAAGCACTTCGCGGTCCAGAGCGGAAAACGCGCTCGAGGGAGCCCGGCTATCAAGGTACAGAACACCCAAAAGCTCCGTCTGACGGGCGGCAACCGTTACATCCAGGGCCTCGATCACGGGCAGCTTGTCGATCGGAATCGCCACCACGGTATGCAACTCCAGGCGCGTAAGGCTCGCATCGGTTAACGTCGTGTGAGCGGGACTGGGACTGGCGCTGCTGGGCCCGCCGATGTCCTGTTCGCCGACAATCATCTCGCGCCGTGTGGTGACCACGCGTCTGACCACGCTTGCGGAAACCTGTACGTCTTCCGGACGCAGAGTTCCCCGCTGGCCGTTCCGCGCCACAACGGTTTCCATCTGGCCGGCAGGATTCTTCAGCAGCAACACTCCCCTCTCGGTGCGTGTTACGGCGATGGCTGCATCCAAAACGACCGTAAGGACGTCTTCGAGCGAAAGGCCGGAACCTAAGGTACGGGCAACCTCGAGCAGCACACCCAAATGATGGAGTTCGCGCGTGCCCGAGCCCTCCGGCGCGGGAGCTTCGATGCGTTCGACAAGCTCTTCAATCGTTGCTCCCTCGCCAACATAGGTGAGCTGATAGGAGTCCGGCACTCCAAAATCAATGCGATCGCTCGGCTTGAGTTCGTGTCGGACAATTTTGTCGCCGTTGACAAACGTCCCGTGGCTGCTTCCCGTATCCTCGAGCACGAGCTTGCCATCCACCCTTAGAATCTGCGCTTGGTGCCGGCTCACGCGGCTGTCGCGCAGCGTCAGCTCGTTTCCGGCTTGCCGGCCGATGCGGAATGGAAACGTGGCAATCACGACGTTGCGCCGCGCGCCGTTGGGTTCCACCACGATCAATCTGGGAACGTCAGCCACAAGAACTCCTGCTTACACCAAAGTCGTATTGAATTTACTGAGCACATGCTCCGGAGGCATTGCTACCATGGTAGGCAAACTCAAGAGCGAAGTAAACACCACAACCAGATCTTCGAGCATTTCAAAGGCCGTTTCGCGTCTTGAGAGGGAACGTTCATGATATGATGCGTGCCCGCGCGGGCAGACGAGACTCGGCGCTCTTGCTTCCTGCGCCGGACCTGCACACTTCGTCCGGTTTCCGGGGGGATCGGCCTTTGAAAAAACTGCTGCTTCTTCTTGCCTGTGCTGCCTGCCTGTCGGGGCAAGAACTCGATCCCGCGAAGCTCCTCCAACCTGGAACCGATTCGTGGCCCAACTACAACGGGGACTATTCGGGCCGCCGCTATAGCCCGCTTACGCAAATCAATCAGTCCAATGTGGCATCTCTCAGTCTCCGGTGGGCGTTTCAGACTCACGGCACGCCAGCGCTCTCCGCGACGCCGCTCGAAGTGAACGGAATCGTGTACTTCACGCTCACAAACGACGTTTTTGCCATCGACGGGCGCACGGGACGCCAAATATGGCACATCAACCGGCCGGCAGCAGGCGGCCTGCCGGGAGCTGGCCATCGCGGCTTGGCGATGTACAAAGACCGGCTCTACTATGCAGCACCGGACGCGGTGTTGTTGTGCTTGGACGCACGCACGGGAAAAACGCTGTGGCAAGTCCAACTCGCTGATCCCACTCTCAAAGCGTTTGGCAGTGCCGCGCCGCTCGTAGTGAAAGATCATTTAATTGTCGGCATCTCTGGCGACATCGCCGACCTGCCAGGTTGGATTGAAGCGCGCGACCCGATGACCGGAAAACTGCAGTGGCATTGGGATAGCGAACCGAAACCGGGTGAGCCGGGGTGGGACAGCTGGCCGCACGACACCGACGTGATCAACCGGGGCGGCGGTATGACCTGGTTGACGGGCACCTACGATCCAGAACTCAATCTGGTCTACTGGGGAACGGGCAATCCGCACCCGGTTGAGGCCGGTGACGCACGCCCTGGAGCAAATCTCTACACCTGCTCGATCGTGGCGCTCGACGCGGACACCGGGAAGATGAAGTGGTACTTTCAGATCTCTCCCCATGACACGCATGACTGGGATGCGATCCAAACTCCCGTCTTAATTGACGGCACGTTCCACGGCAAGGCGCGCAAGATGGTCGCGCAAGCCAGCCGCAACGGAGTGTTTGCGCTTCTAGACCGGACCAACGGTGAGTCGCTCATCACCGCGCCGTATTTGAACATCAACTGGATGAAGGGTGTGGACGAGCGTGGTCAGCCCATTCCGAAGAAAGAGACGGAACCACAGCTGGACGGCGCATTGGCGCGACCGGGTGCCGCCGGCGGGGCAAACTGGGCGCCTCCCAGCTTTGATCCGGAAACAGGTCTGCTCTACACAACGGCACGGCAGAGCACGGGCGTCTACTACGTCACGATGCCGTCGAAGAACGCAGAAGGGTGGGCCGGGCGGGACTTCATTCTTCATTCGACGACATTGCTTATGGCGATCGATTTTCAAACGGGCAAAATTCGCTGGAGCAAGGATATGAGCGGCGGTAGGGGCGGATGGGCCGGTGTTCTCACGACGGCCGGCCGTCTGCTTTTCACGGCGAACGATGGCGGCAGCTTGATGGCTTTGGATCCTTCGACCGGTGAAACCCTGTGGCACACCTATGGTGGGGGCGGCGGAACAACCGCGCCGATGACGTATGAATTGGATGGCCGGCAGTATGTGATCATGCCCTCCGATAGCGTGTTGTACGCGTGGACCCTTCCCGACAGGAGGTAATCGCACGTGGCCAAGATCACAGGTGGCGAGCTGCTCGTACGGACGCTCGTGCGCGCCAACGTCAAGCACGTTTTCGGGCTGCATGGCGCACACCTTGAAACGATTTTTCAATCCTGCCTCGATCACCGTATCCCGATTACAGATACTCGGCACGAGGTAGCGGCAGGTCATGCTGCCGAGGGTTATGCACGCTCGACGCGCACGCTCGGTGTCGCGATGGCCACGGCCGGGCCAGGCTTCACGAACATCATCACTTCGATTGCAAATGCCTATCTGGATCGCACGCCGGTGCTCTACATCTCCGGATCAAGCGGTCTGGCAGAGGCGGAAACAAACACACTGCAATCCGGTCTTGATCAGGTGGCCGTCGCAACGCCCATCACCAAGTGGGCGCATCGCATCACGGTTGCCGAGACCATCCCCCGACTGGTGGCGCAGGCCGTTCGGTTGGCAACGTCGGGTACCATGGGGCCCGTTCTGCTGGATATGCCTATGGATGTGCTCGGTGCGCAGGTGGATGAGAGTTCGGTTGCCGTGCCCGACACAGTGCTTCTGGATTCGCGGCCGATGCCGGAGCCGCGCGCCATTGAGGAGGCTCTCCGACTTCTCACGAGTGCTGCTCGGCCCGTGATCATGGTAGGCGCTGGCGCCTATATGTCGGGTGCAGGAGACGAGCTGCGCACACTTGCGGAGGGAACGGGCACGCCGGTCTTCTCTGATTTTCAGGCCCACGGCCTGCTGCCGAGCAACCACCCGCTCTACGGTGGCACGTTCCACAAGATGGCCGATCTTTCTCGGCCGGACGAACGGCCAGACGTCGTGCTCGCCGTGGGAGTGCGCTTCGGGCTTTTCACGCTGGGAATGAGCGATCTGGTAGTTCCCCTGGCTTCGAAAATCATTCACATAGAGATCGATCCCAAGGAAATTGGCCGCCTGCGAAAGGTCGCGGTTCCCATTGTTGCCGACCCCCGCGAGGCATTGCGCGCGATGAACCTAAGCGCGAAGTCACACACCTGGCCGGACCGCACCCGTTGGCAGCAAACGGTTCAGACGGCAAAAACCGAACGCTGCAAACGCGCCGAGAAAGACCTCGCGCGCACCGAACCGCCGATTCATCCGCTTCAGGCTGTCCGAGCGATTGTCGACTCTCTTGCCGAAGATGCCATTGTCGTGGGTGACGGCGCGGAGGCCTATCACTGGATGAACGAAGTAATCCGGCAGAATCATCCGGGCAGTTACATCACGCACGGTTTTCTGGGAGCGGTCGGATTTGGTCTGGGCCTTGCCATAGGCGCACAGGTCGCAAATCCGAAACGTCCGGTCCTGTGCCTGGTGGGGGATGGGGCGATCGGCTTCACGATCGCTGAATTCGATACCATGGTGCGCCACCAGCTTCCTATCGTCGTCGTGGTCATGAACAACCACAGCTGGGCGGCATCGCAACATTTTCAGGAAATTGTCTCGGGAAAAAACCGCCTGAACGCGACGGAGCTTCGCGATGCTAACTATCACGAAGTCGCCGCGGCGTTTGGCTGTTTCGGCCAGCGCGTCAGGCAGATCCAGGACCTTGCTCCCGCGATCAAGGCCGCCTTTGCCAGTGGCCGGCCGGCCTGCCTGAACGTCGCTATCGACCTTGCGCCTCTGCCTCCGGAACTCCATTTGCTCATGTCCCGCCACTAGGCACAGGAACCGCGTATGGAAACTCGTCCGCTGGGGAAAAACGGACCCGCTGTTTCCATGATCGGACTGGGCTGCATGGGCATGTCCGGTCTGTACGGACACGCTGACGAGAACGAGAGCATCCGTACCATTCACGCCGCTCTCGACGCAGGCATCAATCTGTTTGACACCGGTGATTTCTACGGCATGGGCCACAACGAAATGCTGCTCGAGAAGGCGCTCCGAGGCCGGAGGCGAGAACAGTTTTTCCTCAGCGTGAAATTCGGCGGCATGCGTGGCCCGAACGGAGCTTTCATCGGAGTTGATGCGCGGCCCGTGGCGGTCAAGAATTTTCTTGCCTACACGCTTCGCCGGCTCGGGACCGATACCGTCGATCTATACCAGCCGGCGCGCATCGATCCGAACGTTCCTGTCGAGGACACGGTGGGGGCGATTGCCGAAATGATCCGGGCCGGATACGTTCGCTACGTCGGCCTGTCGGAAGCGGGCTCAGAAACAATCCGCCGCGCCTATTCTGTCCATCCCATCGCCGCCTTGCAGATCGAATATGGGCTTGTTTCGCGCGGCGTGGAGCAGGACATTTTGCCGACGCTGCGCCAGCTCGGCATAAGCCTGGTTGCGTACGGCGTTTTCTCGCGCGGCCTGCTGACGAATCGCTTCCGAGGCCCTTCCCAGGGAGACATTCGCGCGCATTTTCCCAGGTTTCAAGGGGCGAATCTGGAACGCAATCGGCAGTTGATCTCGCGCATAGAGGAGATAGCGCGGGGAATGGGGCTAAGCGTCGCCCAGCTCGCCGTGGCGTGGATTCTATCGAAAGGCCAGGACGTAATTCCTCTAATCGGCACCAAGCACCCTGCGCAATTGGCAGAAGCTCTCGCCGTCCTGTCCCGGACACTTTCCGCCGACGAGATCCAACGGATCGAACAGGTCGTTCCTCAAGGATCGGTTGCCGGCGATCGCTACGCTCCCGAGCAGATGCGGACGCTCGATAGCGAGCGCAGCACTCTCGCACAGCGATCCGATTAAGGCTTGCTCGCCAGATCGAGGAGCCGCACGGCCTCATCGCTCAGCTTCAGCTTTGTGGCCGCGAGCAAATCGTGAAATTGGTCGAGATTGGTCGCGCTGGCAATCGGAGCCGTTACGCCGTGGGCTGAAAGCCAGGCCAGAGACACCTGCGCGGGTGTCGCGTGCATTTCCGCAGCCACCGTGTCGAGCGCCTTCAAAATGCGGAAGCCCCGCTCGTTCATCATATCTTTGACGCGATAGCTTCGCGCTCTGCCCTGAAGATCTTTTTCCGAACGATATTTCCCAGTGAGAAATCCGCTCGCAAGTGAGAAATAAGGAATCACCCCGATATTCTCGCGTCGGCACAAGTCCGCGAGCTCTCGTTCGAAATCGGAGCGATCATAGAGGTTGTACCACGGCTGCAGGCTCTCGTAGCGCGGCAGCCTTTTTGCAGCGCTGATCCGGAGAGCCTCTCGGAGGCGGTCCGCATTAAAGTTCGATGCGCCGATCGCCCGGACCTTGCCCGCCTGAATCAGCTCGCCGAACGCGGACAGAGTTTCCTCCATCGGCGTATCGGGATCGTCGCGGTGTGACTGATAGAGATCGATGTAATCCGTCTTTAATCGCGCGAGAGAGCGCTCGACGGCTCGCATCATATAGGCGCGGGAAAGCCCCCCTTCGCCGGGGCCCATCTCGACGCCCAACTTCGTTGCGATCACAACCTTGTCGCGGCCACCGCGCTTGGCAAGCCAGTCGCCAATAATCGTTTCCGATTCACCGCCCTTGTGTCCCGGAACCCATTTCGAGTAAACGTCTGCCGTGTCGATCAGATTAAGGCCCGAGTCCACGAAGGCGTCGAGCAACTTGAACGAGGTGGCTTCGTCCGCCGTCCATCCGAAGACGTTGCCTCCCAGTGCCCAGGGGCCTACTTCGAGACTGGAATTTCCGAGTCTGCGCTTGATTACGCTCATCGTGGCTCCGATCGCTTCCAAACTCTGGCAAAGGCGCACACGATGTTAATAAAGAGCGCGAGGAGCCGCAACAGCACTTCGGTGAAATCTCATGCATCGATCGATCAAAGGAGAGGTTGGTTTGCTATCATTTCTCTGTATCCCACAGGCGCGATTCTGGCGTCTAATCTTCACGAGGTGATAATCATCTTATGAATGGGGCCAAGAAAGCGGATTACTTCCACAGAGGACTCGCCTTGATTTGCCGACCGATTGTGCTGACAGTTCTGCTCGGCGGTGCGCTCCTGTACGTGGGCGGCGCGATGCGCTCGGTAGGGGCCGCCGATGAGCCAAAGACAACCATGGACGGCGTCTATACGAAAGATCAGGCGACGCGCGGCAAAACCCAGTACAGTCAGGCCTGCGCCAATTGTCACATGGATGATTTGAGCGGCAGCGGCCAGGCACTTCCGCTGGCGGGCGATGCTTTCACGGAGACTTGGGAAGGCCAATCCGTTGCTGATCTCTTCGATCTAATCCACAATACTATGCCGCAGGACAAGCCCGGCACGCTCAGCCCGGACGCAACGGTCGACGTGATTGCCTACCTGCTTCAATACAACAAGTTTCCTACCGGATCGGACGAACTCAAGAATGACCCGGCCGCTTTGAAGAACATCATCATTACCAGAAAGAGCTCGCCGCCCAAGCAGTAGGGCAGGGCTATTCGACGGCGAACGCCAGAAGGACGTTGCCCGGCATCCCGCCCCCGACGTTTGCGTATCCCGACGGGACGTATAGCATTCCGTTCGCGACGGTGACACCGGGCCCACCCATCGAACCGCCCTTGGCGGGAACTCCGTTGACGGAGCGGAACTCCTGAGCCGTATCAAACTGCCAGAGGATCCTGCCGTCGGAGGTTCGAAGAGCGCGCAAGGTGCCGTCCCATCCGCCCGTGAAAACAGCGCCGGGAATTTCCGTGACGGCTGCGGACTGGCCAAACCGCAGACCACCCTTCGTTCTGTTCTCGCCGTTCGATGTCGGCGCACCCAGATTGTCGAGCGATTCCAGGCGCGTGATCCAGGCGCGCTGCCCGATGGCAAGGTCGATGGCAGCAAAGGTGCCGTCTTCTAAAGCCAGATAAAGACGCTCAGAATCGGCGGCCCCGCCAAATGCGATTTGTCCATTGTTGGGTGCAGTCTTTTCGGAAAGGTTCACACTCCAAAGGACCATACCCTGGCGGTTCGGATCCAGCGCAAAAACCGTTCCACTTTTCGACGTGGCCAGTAAGATCTGTCTCCCACTCGCCAGATTCAACAGAATCGGGGAGGAGCCGAAATCGAAATCCACTCCGAGATGCTGGGGGCAATTCTCGGTTGTTTCTGGGACGCAACCCACCATCCAGGCGTCGTCGGGAACCGCCTGAAACGACCAGAGGATTTTGCCGGTCGACAATTCCATCGCGAGGACCGCATCGGAGTTTTTCGATGCGGGCTCGGTGTACGCGTCCCCGGTCCCCACATAGAGGACACCGCGCTGGGTATCGATCGTCGGCGAATTCCAGATGGCAGCGCCAGCCGGTGCCCACAACTGCGTCCCGACTGAGTTCTTCCGGACGGGCTGGGGCGCTTGCGGAATCGCATATGTTCTCCAGAGTTGCTCGCCGGTATTGGCATCCAGCGCAACGACACTGCCGCGAAACGTGCAGCAGGGATAGGAAGGAGCTGCCGAAAAGACCTCCTCGGTTGCCGAAATGGGTACGTAGAGACGACCTTGGTAGAGCGCGGGCGCGGCCGTAATACGCGCTGTGTAATGATCGGAGAGCTCTCGCACCCAGAGCTGTTTGCCAGTGGAAGCGTTGAGCGCGTATGCGTTCGCGCGCATGTCTCCGACGTAAACTGCGTAGACGGAAGAGCCGTGGCCTGTGATTGGAGCGATCACTGGAGCGGTGCGTACACCGGATCGGGCGTGAAACGACCAGTAGACGCATCCGGTTTTGGCATCGAGTGAATAGACGTAGCCATTGTCGCTACCCACAAATACTCTGCCGCCCACGACGCTCGGCTGACCGTAGGCCGTATCCCCTTTGGGAAATCCGAATGCCCATTTCAGTTTCAACTGCGGGACTTGCTCGGCGCTGAGACCGGCGGCCTGCTGATTTCGAAAGCGGGTATTACCACGATCGGCTCCCCATCCATTCCACGAGCCACCGTCGGATCGATCGGTAAAATCAGGATGGGTGGCACAGCGATTCGCCATCTTTTCGGCGCTACCTGTGTCGGTCAGATCAAGCGGGCGGCCCCCCAAATACTCCGCCACTTGCCGTCTTTGCTCATCCGTAAGTGGCTGGGCCGGAACGACCATCGAGCCGGTCGTCAGGGCTGCATAGACGTTCTCGGGAGTGAGCTTCAGTAGGCTCATCAGGTCGGGTGCGCGATTGGCTGTGTTTGGGTTCATGTGGCAAGAAGCACAGTTCTGCCCGAAGATGGTCTGGCCCGGCGACGTTGGCAGAGGATTCGCGAGTTGTTGCGCGGCGGCCGAATGACCGCAGACGAGCACGAAGGCACACACAAGGCACCACTGGCCGAAAAAGACAGGTCGTTTCATTCGAGGCCCCCTAAATCTCGCTACCCCGCCGAGATGATAATCGATCCACGCGATTCGTGCCATTGTGCCCCTCCTTGACCTAACGCGGCACCCGTTTACCATCGGCTCGCCTCGGCGTTAGAATCGCCGCGACCGGAAACCTTCTAAGTAAGGTAGGGAGGTAGGCCATGGTCGCGCGGGTCACGCGGTATCGAATTCGTGCTGGAAAGGAAGAAGAGTTTGCTTCTACGCTCGAGTGGTGGATATCCTACCTGGACACGCTCGCAGGATTTCAGTTCTACTTGTTACTGCGCGGTGAAGACCCGCACGGCCGAGACGTCACGTCGATTTCGGTTTGGGATTGTGTCGAGAACATGACCAGCAGCGAGAACACTACCGTCTATTATGAAAGTGTCAAGACTTTAATAGCTTGCTGCGAAAGCTTCTCTCCCATGCACTACCACGACGTGCTGAAGACGAAGTTCGCACATTCCTAAGGGCACGCTACGCCCCCCTTTTGTCTCATGGACTTCCGTGATCGCCGATCGGCAGTGCCATCTCCTTCGCCGTGATGAATTCCAAAAGTGCGGGAACGCCCTTTTGGGTCTGCTCGATGCCGCGACGAATGGCTGGCACGATGTCCTTGGGATCGGTGACGCGCTCTCCGTAGCCTCCGAAAGCACGCGCCATCGCGGCATAATCACCGGAAATGTCCGTCGAGCGATACTTTTCCGTCGATATCGGCATGACCGGAAGCTCCATCGCCATACTGAAATTGTTGAGCAGAATAGAAAGGATCGGAATGCGCTCACGCACGGCGGTCTCAAAGTCCATTCCTGTAAAACCAATGGCTGCATCGCCCCATACGTTGATGCAAAGTTTCTCTGGGTGAACGAGCTTCGCGCCCAACGTCAGGCCGAGGCCGTAACCGAGCTGGGTGGTCTTGCCCCAGCCGATATAGGTGAGTGGTTCGGTGGTACGCCAAAAGGGCGCGAGCTGATCCCGCGGGCTTCCGGCATCATGCGTGATTATCGTGTTGGCCACGTCCACGGTATGCTGCAAATCCCAGAGAACGCGATAGGGAGACAGCGGCACGTCCTCGGAGGTTAGCTTTGCCATCCATTGGTTGAGCCACGCGTCGCGCATGGCCGCGATTTTCTCGGCGATTTCTGGAGCACGGGGCTTTTTGAGGAGGCGCTCGACTTCGACCGCGAGCGACTCAAGACACAATTTGGCGTCGCCGATAAGACCGATATCGGCGCGGACGTCTTTGTTCAAGTGGTCTGGATCGAGCGTCGCGTGAATGAACTTCTTACCCTTCGGCATGGCCACGCCGAAGTACGTTTCGGTGAAGCTGCAGCCGGCGCCAAAAATCCAATCGGCTTGCCCCAGAAAATGAGGAACCATGGGAGGAAACGAGTGTCCTCCCGCACCGAGTGAAAGAGGATGATTTTCTGGGAAAGCGCTCTTACCCTGGAGGCTTGTGGCCACCGGAGCGCCGAGCCATTCGGCAAGCCTTCTGAGAGGCTCCCACGCGCGTGCGTAGTGAATTCCTTGGCCCGCGTAGATGACGGGAGCCTTTGCTTCGACCAACGCCGAGGCCGCCCGAGCTACGTCGGCCCGGTCGGGACCGTAACGCGCTCTGATCGCGGGTTCGTACACCAGCGGAACAGGTAGGTCCTCAGCGAACAGGTCGCTTGGAATTTCCACAATAGCCGGGCCTCCGCGGCCATTGCGAAGACGTGAAAAGGAGCGGCGAAAAATGTTCGGAATCTCGGCGGCGGAGGTAACTGGCTCGGCCAATTTGGCAACCGAGCGCATGCTCGTGACGGAGTTGAAATTCGGGCTGACGTGCGCGAGCCTGCGTGCGTAGCCCATCGGCAAGACGAGAATCGGAACTGATTCGCTGTAGGCTTGGGCAACGCCACCAAAGGAATTTTCAGCGCCGGGACCGTGCTGCATGGCGAAGACGCCGATTCTCTCTCCGCTGGTCAGGCGCGAGATCGCGTCTGCCATGTGAAGCCCCACGCGCTCCTGACGAACGATGATCGGGCGAATTCCGGCTTCCGCCGCAGCCTCAATCACATGATTCACGGGATAGGCCAGGAGGATTTCGACGCCTTCGCGCTTCAAAATTTCGGCAATCGCTCGACCAACCTTCATCCTAATTCCTAAGGAACCCTTCTTCGATACTCACCCGGCGCACCAAGTCGCCAACAAATGTGCCAGGATACCCGGTAGAATGAGCCCGGCAAAGCCAATTCCGCAAGTCGATGGCGTGAGCCGATGACGCTACAAGAACAAAGAGTTTCCTCACCGCGTGTCGTGAATATCGGTGATTTGCGGCGCCTCGCGCAAGCCCATTTGCCACGAGCCGTCTTCGATTACATCGACGGAGGCGCCGAAGGCGAAGTCACGCTGCGCGAGAATTGCCGTGCGTTTGAAGAAGTGACGTTTCGACCGCGCAACGCAGTTGCCGTTGAGAGCACCGATCTGCGCACGACGGTATTGGGAACGGAACTGTCCATGCCGTTCCTGCTCGCCCCCGTAGGATTCAGCCGGTTGATTTATCCGCGCGGAGAAGTACGAGCGGCCGAGGCGGCAGCGAAGGCCCACATCGGATATGTCCTGACCACCATCTCGGGATCGGCCCTCGAGGAGGTCGGTCGAGCCTCGACGGTATGCCGGTGGTATCAGCTGTATCTGGTCGGTGGTCGCCAAGCCGCGGAAGCTGCGCTTGAGCGCGCGCGAGCCGCGGGATTTAGCGTGCTCGCAATCACCATTGATACGGGAACGTTCGGCTTTCGCGAGCGTGATATTCGCAACGGCGCCGGGGCACTGATCGGCAACAACCCGTGGGCCAAACTGCGATTTCTTTCGCAAGTACTCACGCACCCGCTCTGGCTCGCTCGATTTCTGCGCGATGGACGCATGCTGGTGCTTCCGAATGTGGTTGTGCCGGGCCGCGGCCCGCTGCCGCTTGCCGAAACCCAGGCGGGCCTGGCCAAGTCGGTGGTCACGTGGAAGGATTTCGACTGGATACGCAAGGTATGGACGGGGCCGATTGTGGTGAAGGGTGTGCTGACGGCCGAAGATGCGCAGCGCTCGCTCGATGAGGGCGCTGCCGGCTTGATCGTCTCCAATCACGGAGGCCGCCAACTCGACGGCGTGGCCGCGACGCTGCGCGCGTTGCCCGAAATTGTGAAGGCGGTGAAGGGGCGGGCGGAGGTTCTGCTGGATGGGGGCATCCGGCGCGGAAGTGATATCGCGAAAGCGATTTGCCTGGGTGCCCGGGCCGTGCTGATCGGCCGCGCGTACGCCTATGGGTTGGGCGCTGCGGGAACCGCCGGCGTCGGACGCGCCATCGAGATCTTGCGTGCAGACTTAGAGCGGGCCCTCGCATTGCTTGGCTGCCGGTCGATTGCGCAACTCAATCGATCGTACGTCGATATACCGGCGAGCTGGGCGAACGAGCCGCGCGAAGAAACCTCGCAAACCGATCGCGCTTGATTCGTGGGAGCAAAGGTGGTCAGGGCGAATCCGTCTCCCCAAACAGGGGCTTGGGATCGACCATTTTGCCGGGGTTCAGGCGGTTGTCTGGATCCAAAGCCTGTTTGAGCGCCCGCATCACGTCGACACCGCCCCCGTGCTCTACGGAGAGATATTTCTTTCGCCCGATACCGATGCCGTGCTCGCCGGTCGAAGTTCCACCCATGGCGAGAGCGCGAAGAATCACTTTTTCTTCCAACACTTTCGCTTCGGCCAGCTCAGCCGGATTTTCTGGATCCAGCATAAACGACATATGAAAATTGCCGTCGCCCACGTGGCCTACGATGGGCGCGGGAAAGGAGGCATGGGCGGTGTCATTTTTCGCGGCTACGATCGAATCCGCGAGGCGCGAAATCGGCACACAAATATCCGTCGTAAACATTTTTGCACCCTTGCGAATCTGAAGATTCGCGAAATAGGCATTGTGGCGCATTTCCCAAAGCGTGGCACGCTCCTCCGGTGTGGTGAACCACTGAAAGCCCGTGCCATGGTGCTCTTCGGCCAACTGGCGCACAGTTTCGGCTTGATCTCGCACGTAGCGTTCACTATCGCCATGAAATTCGAAGAAAAGGATGGGCGCGACGGGATATGCCGTTTTGGAATGGCGATTGCAGGCTTCGATCTGGGCTTCGTCCATCAACTCGATGCGCGCCACTGGCACGCCGAGCTGAATCGTGGCGATGGCAGTTTCGACCGCGTCGCGAATTGTTGGAAACGTGCAGCAGGCCGCCGCGACGGCCTCCGGCAGCGGATGCAGCCGCAGCGTGATTTCCGTTATGACACCGAGGGTGCCTTCGGCGCCGACAAACAGCCGCGTGAGGTCATAGCCGGCGGCCGATTTGCGCGCGGCGGTGCCCGTCTGAACGACGCGGCCGTCGGCGAGCACCACCCGGAGACCCATCACGTTTTCCCGCATCGTGCCGTAGCGGACGGCTGTGGTACCCGAAGCACGGGTGGAAGCCATGCCGCCAAACGTAGCATCGGCTCCGGGATCGATAAAAAATGTAAAGCCCGTGTTGGCCAGGGCCCGATTCAGTTGCAAGCGGGTAACACCGGCCTCGACAGTCGCCTGTAGATCCTCCGGGCTAATGCGCAAAATCCTGTTCATCTCGCGCATGTCGATGGCGATGCCGCCGTGAATCGCATTCACCTGCGCTTCCATCGACGTTCCCGCGCCAAACGGAATCACCGGCACTTGATGTCTTGCGCTGATCTTCAATATTTCGCTGACCTCTTCGGTTGAATGCGGAAAGCAGACAACATCGGGCAGCGCGGCCGGATGGTAGGACTCACCGTGGCTGTGGTGCTCACGAACGGCCTCGGCGGTTGTCGCTCGACGCTCCAGCAAGGAATAAAGTTCGCGGAAAGCGGCTTCCCACCGCTCGCTTGAGGGGTGACTTGAATGTGAGTTCGTCGCCAAGACGCGACCGACCTTTCGATTACTGCCGGACCGTAACGTCGTAATAGCTGACGGAACTGTCGCTTGCAAGACCGGGATCGATGCGCACGACTTGAAACGTGCTGTCCCGCAGCTCGACTACCGTGCGGCTCAGGATATCGTGCGTTTCCCGCTCCAGTTCCGGTGTCGGCCTCTTCGTGCGCTTCGGGCGGGAAAGAGCGGTGGCCGCCAGGCGATAGGTGCGAGTCCGTGCATCGGGATCCTGAGCAACGAGTTGGACGTTGGAAGTTGAACCGGCGCCCTCCTGGGGGCGGTCATGAAACCATCCTCGCGGTGTCAGCAGCACAAAAGCAAGGATCACGGCGACCAACACATCGTAGGGCCAGCTGCCCCTTTCGTATGACCAAAAGATCGTTCGAATGACAAACCTCCAAAGCGCACGCATGGGAGTCAGTCGCCCGGCACACTATCCACAACCATTCCGTCTCGCATATGCAGGACCCGATTTCCATACGTGGCGGCTTCCGGGTTATGCGTGATCATTACGATGGTTTGACCGAGATCCCTGTTTAGCTGCCTGAGCAGCGCCAGAACCGCGTCGGAGCTTCTCGTGTCCAAATTTCCCGTGGGCTCGTCAGCGAGAACAATTTTCGGCTCGCTAATGATGGCGCGGGCGATGGCCACGCGCTGCTGCTCTCCCCCGGAAAGTTCCGATGGTTTGTGATGGAGACGCTCCTTCAAGCCGAGCAGCTCGACAACCGCCTCAAAGCGATGCGGGTCGAAGCCGTTCCCGTGAATATGCTGGGCGAGCGCAATGTTATGGTACGCATCGAGAGTCGGTAAGAGATTGAACCGCTGAAATACGAAGCCCACCTTGTGGCGGCGCAACAGTGTCCGCGCCGCATCGCTCATTCGTGTGAGGTCGTTCCCGTCCAGCAGCACTCGACCACTGGTCGCCTGGGCGAGCCCTCCAATGACATGGAGCAGCGTCGATTTCCCGCAGCCGGAGGGCCCCATGATGGAAATAAACTCGCCCGGAAGCACTTCGATGCTGACGCCTCGAAGAGCCGCCAGCTCCAGTTTGCCCGAACGATATACTTTCCACAGATTTTCAGTCTTGAGTATCGGCTCCAAGCCGGCCCCCAACACCAGCCACATCGACTGCGGTTGAAAATATTCTAGTCGTGTTTGCCGGTTCTGCCTAGCCGTGATGTCGCGGGTAGTCGAAGTCTACTCGTAGGCGAGTGCCTCCACGGGATCTTTGCGGCTGGCGAGCCAGGCGGGATAGCCGGCGCCCATCAGTCCGCCGAGCAACGCAATCAGGCCGGCAAGGCACATCCAGCGGACCGTGATCAAGATGCTCAGCGCAGGGAAAATCCTGAGCAGAACCACGCGCACGATATAGCTCAATCCTATACCGACGACCACACCGCCCAAACAGAGCACGCTTGACTCGCTCAGAACGATTTCAACGATGTAGCCTTTGGAGGCGCCAAGCGATTTCAGCACGCCGATCTCGCGAGTGCGTTCGATGATGGTCGTGTACATCGAAAGAAAAGTCACCAGGAATCCGATGCCGACGGCGATTCCAATCATCACGTTGATGAAGACGTCCAAGCCGGGCACGCTCGAGGATGTAATCTGCGACATGTAGTCCTTGAGCGGGCGAACTTCATATCGTGGCAAGAGCTGGCTGACTTCGTCGATCGCCGCCGCGGCGTGATCCGAGCGATCACATTTCAAAAAGAAGATGGACGCCTTGTCGTGCGCCCCGGACATCTCCTGCAACGTGGACATCAGGACAAAAAGACGCGCACCTTTGCCGTGTTCGATGATTCCGGCTACATGAAAATCGTGTTCGAGAACGTGCAGCATCTGGCCGACGTGGACCTTCCTGGCCCGCGCGTAGACGTCGTCGACGAGAATATCATTGGGGTCCTCCAGATCCCTGCCAGCCTCGAAAACGAAGCCGTTCGAAACCTGGCGGAATGTCTCGGGTTGGATTCCGTAGACAAGATCGAGTCCGTTCACGGAATTGAATTGAACCAGCACGGGAGCGACAGCTTGCACATACTCGAGCTGTGCCAGTTTCTTGCCGATGCTGATGGGCATGGGCGCACCGCTGAACGCCATGAAAACGGAGGCGGAGGGAGGCTGAACCATGACGTCGGCGCCGACACCCTCGGTTCGTTTCGCCGTGTCCAGCAACAAGCCGCTGGTCAGCCCGACAACGATAATGACGAGGGTGACTTCTATGGCGACGGCAATCACCGTAATCGCCGTGCGAATCGGCCGGTGAACGGCGTTGCGCAAAACCAGATGGCCGATCAATTCTTCTTCTCCGGCGTCTCGGCAGGCACGGACGGCTCAGGTGCCGTGCCCGCGTTGACCAATTCTGTTCCGGGCGGCTGCTCAAGGATAAATCGGTCAGCAGAAATCGTCTCGTTCAAGGTCGCTTTCTTGATTCCGATCTGTAGCTGGTAGTCGCTGTCCGGACGGGACAGTGAAATCTGGCGAGGGTATTTCACGGTTCCAAACGTGTCCCAACCCCGGACGGATACATCCGAGGCGAGCTTTCCTCCTTGCTCGTACGTCTCGATACGGGTGATATCCAAATTCGAACGGTCAAACCAGATTCGCCTCTCAATTTCCCAATCCTCTGAGCCTGCCAGGCGAACCACCGTCAATACATAATAGCGTGATGTCTCGTCGTTTGCTTCCTCCATGAGAACGGGCGCGTGATCCGGGATGGAAGTCCAGAAAATTACGCTGGTGAGATGCTGGGGCCGAAGATTTTCGATCGGCTTGGCCGAGGGCCGCGCAAGGTTCGCCGGACCGGTAATGAATTTGTGCTCCGAAGGTATGAATATGTGAAACGTTTCTCCGTCACTCACCATGTCGAAGAGGTTGGTGCCTACGATCGGCGCCTGCCCGATCACGCGAATGCTGGCCGGCCTTTCGGCCAACAGGAAGCCACCGATTTCATGGTATTGCTTGATCACTCCGGTGTAGGAGGAGCCGGCTGTGAGAACCATCGTTACGGAAGCATTCAGAGACGTCACGGACTCGGCTTGGTGATTGAAGCGTGCGATGAGGTCCTGCTTGGTGGCAACCTGAGCCGGCAGCGCGCCGGAGGGCTTTCGTACGGTCGTATGGCTCGCGGCACACCCCCCCGCCAGAAACAGGACCAGAATCGCGAAAACGGCGAGAAAAAAACCGTCGAGTTCTCGTTTGGGTCGCGTCAGACGCACGAACTAGAAAATTTAGCAGTCGAGTTCTAGGGTGTCAACGAAGCGAAAATCGCTAGTGAGTGGGGAGTAGGTGAGGAGATTCGCCGCCGGAGGAGATCCACTGGGAGATCTCGGCGATGACCTGCTCGTCGACGTGGCCTGGCTTTTCGTATTCCTGCGGAAGCGAAGGGCCCGTGCCAGCCATGAAAAGATGGTTCAGGGAGGGATAGAACTGGAACGTGACGTTGTGGTGTGAGGCCAGCGCCGTTTTCCATTCATCGAAATTCGTGGCGGCAGGCACCTGAAAATCGCGCCCCCCTTGTAGGATCAAAATGGGAATCGAGAGCGCCTGAGCGACGGCGACCGGATGATACTCGCGCAAGTCGAGCCAATAGGAGGCGGGCATGGCACCTCCAAAGATATTGATGCTATCGCCGGGTTTCAGGTCGGGGCTTTCGATTCTCTTCACGCTTTCTTCGATGGCAGCGGCTTGCTTTTGCTCCTCCGGAGTGGGGGTGGGACCGTTCGCCATTATGTAGTGCACCTCATTCACCAAGAGCTGCTCGAGCGGGCGCGTGTTGCCGGCCAGCATTACGATTCCGGCGACCTGCGGGTCCCCTGAGGCAATCCGCGGCTCGAGATAGGCGCCGAGGCTGTGTCCGACGAGAAAGATACGCCGCGGATCGACCTTTTTCTGCTTGGCGAGAAGTGTGACGGCGGCGCGCGCATCGCTTACAGTCTCGTCATCGACCGTCAGTTTCGCGGGAACCTCGCTGCTCTGGGGGCCGTATTTCTGGGTGCGCTTCACGTAACGAAAAACGGCGATGCCGCGGCTGGCGAGTCCCCAGGCAAGATCCTTCAGCGGCTTATTGGGGCCGATGGTTTCGTCCTCGTCGTGCGGGCCCGAGCCTGCAATCAGGACGACGGCGGGAAATGGACCGTTGCCGGTCGGCACAGACAAGGTTCCGGGCAGCTGAAATTTCCCGTTGAGCAGTGTGAGGAGCTGCTCGGTGAACAAATCGGGCTTTGCATAGGGCGGAGCCGTCCACGGCGGCTCGGGTTCCTTATGGGGCAGGAAACGAAGGCCGCCGAGCCTACCGTCATCTGCCAGCCCCATTTGGATGTCGACGAGCCCCTTCTGGAATTTGCAAACTACGACGATCACGTCGAAAGTCTGAACCCTGCCAGCTGTCGTCACCGAAACGACCGAATCAAACGAGCCCTCCTGTTCCAGAGCGCTCGCCCAAGCCGCTGCGAGCCTTCCCGGAGGCAGCGCCGCAGACATCTGCGGCGTGTAGCGTTGTTCGACTCGAGCGAATTGACCGGCGGCAATCTCTTGAACGATCTGCTTGGCAACGAGCTCAGGAGACGGTTGGTTCCCCTGCTGCGCGGCCGAGGGCAGAGGGGCCAGGCCGAGCAGCAAAATCGCTGCGCCGATCCGGATCAGAGGGAGCTCGCGAAGGATAGCCATCGCCCTCGTGCTCACGGAATGGCGGGATCATCGGCACTCGCTAGATCCCCGTGTTTGTCGGCGCCGTGAATTTTCCCGCCGGTGTCCACGAAGAACGATCGGCGACCGGTCTTGCCGTAATCGCCAGGCAGCGCAGCGAGCTCAAAAGCCGTTTCATCCTCCTGCGCTCCGGATGCAATTCGGTAGCGAAAGCGATAGCCGCCTTCACTGCCCGCCGCTAGTTCTTCGCTCACCAGCGAGGCCTGATCGGGCGAAATCTGATCTTTCGGTGCGGGACCGAGCTGCGCAAGTGCGTCCGGAAGCTTCCCGAAGGCACGACGATAGGTTTGGATCGCATCCTCTAGGCTGCGAAGATTCGAGATGGCGGCGTCCTCGCGCGCGGCCAGTTCGGAGGCAGCCCACTGTTTCGAAAGCTGAGGGACGTCGAGAAGAACGAGGCCGAGCGAGATAAGCCGCCAGCCGCCGTTTTCGCGTACCAGACCGAATTCAGTACTTTCTCCATCGGTAACAGCCACAGGAATGAACGCGAGATTCTCGCGCGTGCGTGCGGCCCCGAAGCGAAACTCTGCAGTGCCTTCCGGCGCGGTGCATCGAAGCACGGTGTGATCGTGGTCGTCTGAGGAAAGCAAGGGCCTGCCGGTCTGGTCGCTGAGAGCCAGGCGCTTGAGCACCGCCTCCCGTTGATCCGGTGGCAAGGCACGAAAGGCCGAAGCATTATCCGCCGTGAGATAGTTTTCGAACTGGGTCTCATTGGCGCGGCAGGCTGCCGAAAGCGCGGCCGCCAAGCTTGCCACCGGATCGGTTTCGCGCCCCTCTTGGGCTCTGACGGGAAGCTGAGCGAGCAGGACCAGGACAACCGGCACAGTCGAGAAAAAGCAACGCTTCATCAAGACTCCGATTTCGCGCGGGCGAGAATGGTTGCCAGATTCTCGGTGAACTTGGAGCGCGGCATTACTTCGCGGCAACCCGCCACGCGGGCGCGTTCGGCAAGATCGAGCTGCACGTGCGAAAGAAAACCGATCAGAGGAATCTCGTGTCCCTTTGCTTGCACGCGGCTCACCGCATCGAGCGGATTCGAGCGTGCGTTCAAATCAACGACGACAAGCTTCGGCACGGCTTTCGCGATCTCGGCATCAAGCGCATCGGCCGTCTGGCAGGTACGGACTTCGACGCCGAGCTGCTTCGCGGTTTCAACGAGCTTGGCCTGGAAGAAAATATCGTCCAGCAACGCAAGAACCTGCGCCATCGCGCGTTTCCCTCCTCCGTCGTTTATCACGCCGAGGTGTTGGATGCCAAGGACCTAGTTGAGACGGAGGGGAATTGAGGCCAAGCGGATCACGCGATCCACTAGGCCTCGGCTTGAGCAATGGTGCGGTTGTAAGGCTAGGCCGTACGGGCGACGGAATAGCGCCCGGAACGGAGCGCCTCTTCAGACACCCACATGCCGTGAAACGTCATGCGCACACGATGTGGGAGCTTCACGATCGCGACCGGTCCAGCCTCGACGTTTTGGGCATCGAGGATGGCGAGATCGCTGCGGTTTTCGGCCATGCGGTTCACCAAAGCAAGCAGGTAGCCATCCCCTTCGGAAGAATTCGGCTTACGTGGAGCGAACAACGGTTCCTGCACACCGGCATTCGGCCCTGGGTTCCACAGCTTGGCGCTGCCGGTCTTATGGTCGAATTGCCCGACCGAGCTGAGGCCGATCGCTCCAGCCGAGATGCGGCTCGGATCGTGGCAGATCACGTAGCCCTTTCGATACTGCCCGTTGCCGTAGTAACGATCGTCAGCGCGAGGCATTTCGCAGAGCCAGTCGTAGAGTTGTTCGGTTTTGTAGTCCTCCGTGTTGGCAGCCAAATCGAAGGTCAATCGAGTGAGATGAGGGATACCCTGCGTCTGATCCGGCGGGGTGCCGTCGTGGTTGGGAAAGAAGAAAAACGAGCTGCCTCGCGACAAGCAAACATCGAGACTGACCTTCGAGCCGTCGGTCGAGCCGTTCATCATGTGCCCGGCAAAGCTCGTTGAACCGCGGAACCAGCGGATCTGATCGGCGGTGCCATAGCGGGGCACGATGGCGACGACGGTCTGGAGATCGCGGTGCCAGGTGTAGAAAGGCCCGCCCTTTTTCAGCACGTCCACATCTGTGAGCAACGGAAAGAACGGAAAGATCACGTATTTGTCGGAAATGGCGAAATCGTGCACCATTCCGGCCCAAGGCGCATTGAACCAGATTTCGTGCTTCAATTTGCCATCCGAACCGATCACGTAATAGGCGACATCGGTCGTACCGTCACCTTTGGCTTGGTAGGCGAAGGTGAGCAGCTCGTTCGTGGTCTGATCCAAGTGCGGATGCGCGGACATCCAAACAGACTTGATGGCGCCGTTGTAGTCGTAGCGGCCTATTGTCTCAAGCGTGTAGGGGTTCAGCTCATACGGCAAATCGTCTTCTTTGAGCGCGAGCAGCTTGCCGGCGTGCCAGACGACGTTCGTATTGGCTGTGCCCGGGTTGCAATTTCCTGCGATGGGATCGCGCGTATAGCGGTTGCGGTAGCGGCCAAAGAGCGCTCGGCGGTGCTTTTCTTGGATACGAAAACGCTCCGTGCGCACATAGCGGCTCTTGAAGTCGACATGGCCGTTTTCAAAACGGAACATGACCACCATGCCTTCGCCGTCGATAAAGATGTCGTCGTTGAGCATCGGCGGATACTGCCGGTCCGGCCCACAACGATAGAGGGTGCCGTTCAAATCCTTCGGCACTTCGCCGTACATGACCTCGCAATCCCGGAGGTCACCTTCGAGTCGCATGGGTGCCCCGAAACCTTGGTAGAGTGGAATATCCGGGAAGCGTACCGCGCCAACGGCTGATAATTCTTCTAGATAAATGCTGCTCATGGGATGAACTCCTCCCGCACCGATTGCTTGGAGAATGCTATCCGTCTGGAATTGTCTTTGTCAACGGCCGAGCCGCTGCGCGATGAGACTTCGGAAGGCTAGCGAGAGCGCTCGGGGATGTCGCTCAGTCTTCAGCCGTTTCGTGTGCGCCCACTGTCTCATCCGGCACATCGCCGATGCGGCCTTTTAGGCGGTCATAGACGCTGTATTGGCAGGTCGAACCGAGTGCTTCGTTGTAATACGTGGGGACCCCGAGGGCGTCGCGAAGCTCCTCGTTGAAGCGGCGCAGATCCTCAAGCTGACCCACGCGCACCGGGAGTTTGCGCCCATCATGAGTCAGGAGAAACTTCTGGTAGCCCGCATCCCAGAGATGCGTGAACTGCCCGTGCGCCATGATCGACGGGATGATGGTCATCTGAAAATCGCCACTCGGCTCTTTTCGTAACTCCGCCCCGCAATCGTATTTTTCAATCCGCGCGACACCACCGGAGCTGCGGACGGTGAAGCCCTTGGATGAGAGCGATTCCACCTGGGCCTGCGTGAAGGTTTTATTCACATACCACATGGGTGTCCAGAATATGAATTCCGCGAGCCTTCTGTAAAGTCAAAAAACCGGCACGCGTCCGATTGCTCTTTCGTCGCAAAATCTATATATATACCGTCGGTTGGTACCCCTGCGAGGTAGGGTCCTCATTTCATCGTTCGCGAGTGTCCGAGCGCAATCTGAGCCCAGCCGCTCAAGTTTAAGAAATCAAGCGGAGGTAATGATCCGGGTGTGTAGGAAGGCGAGCGTTTTCGCATGGTTCTTGAGCCTCGGTTTGTGGGCCCAAGGAGCGGCAGGGCAGGCGACGCCGAACGGCGAGGCACTGTTTCAGGAGCACTGCGCTGTCTGCCATCAAAATGCGCCGGCGAGCCCGAACCGAGCACCCTCACCGGCCGTGCTTGCGGGAAAAACGCGCGAGGAAATTCTGCGAGCGCTCGAATCAGGAACGATGGTGATCTACGGCAACCGGATGACCTCGGTGGAGCGGCGGGCGATTGCTCGATTCCTGTCCTCGAACACGGCGACGAGCGCTGGCGAGGCCTCTCGAAATCTGTGCGCCACCAAGCGACCGATCACCGCTTCCCAACTGGCGAGCCCGGAAAATTGGAATGGCTGGGGTGTGGATATCGTGAATTCACGTTATCAGACACACAGTTCGATTGCCCCGGAAAACGTTTCGCGGTTGAAACTGAAATGGGCGTTCGGCGTCCCCGATGCGAGTACGGCCTACGGCCAGCCAACCATTGTCGCAGGGCGCTTGTTCATTGGCTCTGGCGACGGCAGGGTCTACGCGCTGGATGCTGAGACCGGTTGCACGATCTGGACGTATCAGGCCGAGACGACCGTGCGAACAGCCATTACGGTGGGGGCTGGCGGCGGAAAGTTTCTCGCATACTTCGCTGACGGAGAGGCAGACCTCTACGCTGTCGATGCGGAGAGCGGAGGACTCGTCTGGAAGGTCAAAATCGACTCACACCCCACGGCTAGGATCACCGGAGCGCCCCAACTGTATCGCAACCGTCTCTACGTGCCCCTGGCGTCGAATGAGGAACTAAACGGTGGGGACCCCAACTATCCATGTTGTACGTTTCGCGGAAATGTTACGGCCGTCGATGCGCTCACGGGACGGCAGATCTGGAAGGGCTATGCGATCACCGAGGAGAGCTCGGAAGCGAAGCCAGGCACGAGCCACGCAAAGTTCAGCCCCGCTGGCGCAGCCATCTGGAACGCACCGACGATTGACGCCCAGCTCGGCCGAGTATACGTCGGAACGGGCGACGCCTACGTCGATCCGGCCACCGACGGCACCGACGCGATCGTCGCCTTCGATTTAGCGTCCGGAAAACGGCTCTGGGCACAGCAGAAGACTCCCGACGACGTTTTCAACTTCGGATGCGTTGATCCACGTCATTTCAACTGCCCACCGCGGCCCGGTGAGGACGTCGATTTTGGGTCGTCGCCGATCTTGCAGGATCTTGGCAATGGCCATCGAATCCTGTTGGCCGGTCAGAAAACAGGCGTGATGTATGGCCTCGACCCCGACCATGGCGGCGAGGAGCTCTGGCAGGTACAGGTAGGGCATGGCAGCGGGTTGGGAGGAATCGAGTGGGGCTCAGCGACCGACGGCAAGTTCGTTTACGCCGCGAACTCTGATATTTCGACGCTCACACCGACCAAAGGCCCTCCCCCGCCGCCTGGAGGCCTGGCGGCCATTGACATCCGGACGGGGAAACTGGTTTGGAAGGTGATGCCGCCGAAACCTGCCTGCGAGGGAAAGCCCGGCTGCAGCGCAGGTCAGCTGGCTGCTGTCACGCTCGTTCCCGGCGTGGTGTTTTCCGGCTCGATGGACGGCCACCTACGCGCCTACTCAACCGCCGATGGCAGGATCCTCTGGGATTTCGATACCTCGCCTGATTTTCCAACCGTAAACGGGGTGAAGGCTCACGGCGGTTCGATGAGTGGGAGCGGACCCGTGGTGGCTGGCAGCACCCTCTATGTGACTTCCGGTTATGACGTGACAGCCGGGATGCCAGGCAATTTGATTCTGGCTTTCCAGTTGAAGCCCGCCACGGGTGGCTCTGGATCGAAGGGGCCGTAATCTGGATGAGCGAAGGGCCGTGGCATGTGCTTCGAGGTTGGCGCCTCGTCACTGCGGTTCATCCTTTCGAAAAACTGCGAGCTCTTTGGGAACGACGAAAACGACTTCATCTTTGACGAGCCGCAGCTCGCGAAATTGCCCTTGAGATATTTCGATGCGGATGGGTTCACCCCATTCCGTAATCGCCTCTACCTTCACGATCGGACCGGCCGCATTAATGTGTTTGGTCGTCGCTCGGAAATGATTCGCTCCGTTCGGCTGACGAGCGATTTCAAGCGCGTGCGGCCTCACAAAGACGAGATGCCCTGCCGAGCCGTCGTGGACGTAGGTCTTTCCGCCTTCCACTCTTCCATGGAATAGGTTGACGTTACCGAGAAAGTGGTAAACGAAGGGAGTGGCCGGACGGTGATAGACCTCGTCGGGCGTTCCGACTTGCTCGACGCGGCCCTCGTTCATGACGGCAACGCGGTCGGCAACTTCGAGAGCCTCGTCCTGGTCGTGAGTGACAAACACGCTCGTGATGTGAATCTCGTCGTGAAGTTGCCGCAGCCACCGTCGCAGTTCCATCCTTACTTTGGCGTCCAATGAGCCGAACGGCTCATCCAGCAGCAGGACACTCGGTTCCACCGCGAGTGCCCGGGCGAGTGCGACGCGCTGCCGCTGGCCTCCGGAGAGCTGTGAAGGATAGCGTTGCGCTTGATTTTGTAGCTGAATGAGGCGAAGCAATTCGTGCACTTTCGTGCGAATCTGTCCTTCCGACGGCCGAACGGGCCGCGGACGCACCTGCAGCCCGAAGGCGATATTCTCGAACACCGTCATGTGCCGAAAGAGCGCATAGTGCTGAAACACGAAGCCCACACGCCTCTCCCGCGCCGTTCGTCCCGTGATGTCGTTGCCATCGAACTCTACGGTCCCGCAATCCGGAAATTCCAGTCCGGCTATGATTCGCAGCAGTGTCGTCTTTCCCGAACCGGAAGGCCCCAGTAAGGCAAACAATTCGCCGTCCGGGATTTCAAGGCTTACAGCATCAAGAGCCAGGAAGCGCCCAAAACTCTTTCTGATCTCACGCACGGAAATGCTCATCGACTTCCTTCCCCGCCGGCAGCAGCTGACTCTGCGATCTGCCGCCCTGCCTGCCATTGCACGGCGCTCTTGATCACAAGCGTTAGAAGCGCGAGCAAAGCCAAAAGCGACGCTGCTGCGAAGGCAGCGACGAACTGGTAGTCGTTGTAGAGAATCTCGATGTGCAGAGGTATGGTATTCGTAAGTCCACGAATGTGCCCCGAGACTACCGATACTGCTCCAAACTCTCCCATCGCGCGTGCATTGCAGAGAATCACTCCGTAGAGTAGTGCCCATTTCACGTTGGGCACCGTCACGCGAAAGAACGTCTGCCAGCCGCTCGCACCCAGCGTGAGTGCAGCCTCTTCTTCGTCGTTTCCCTGTGCTTGAATCATCGGCAGCAGTTCGCGTGCTACGAAGGGGAACGTTACGAAAATCGTCGCCAGCACGATCCCAGGTACCGCAAAAATGATCCGGATGCCGTGCGCGATCAGCCAAGGTCCCCAAAGGCCCTGCATGCCGAACAGCAGTACGTAGATCAATCCCGAAACGACCGGAGAAACGGAGAACGGCAGATCGATCAGCGTAACAAGCAAGCTCTTTCCGACGAATTCGAACTTGCCGATGGCCCATGCAGCAGCGACGCCAAAAATCAGATTCAGCGGCACAGCGACGCCCGCCGCCAACAAAGTCAGCCGTATCGCAGCCATCGCGTCGGGCTCACGTAGGGCATCGAAGTAGGCACGCATGCCTTTCTCAAAGGCGGTTTTAAAAACCACGGCGAGCGGCAAGAACAGAAACGCGCCGAGGAAGATGACCGCAATGCCGGTCAAAGTCCAACGCACGGCCGGCGGCTCCGAGACTGCTGTGGCCGCGGCATACGGGCGATTCGGCACTCCTCGGGTCGTCAATGGAATCGATGCGGCCATGTTGATTAGCGAGGGCCTCCCTGCTCGATCACGATGGGTTCGAGCCGCCGCTTTGTGCCGAATCAACACCGGACTCATCGAACTGTTTCGGCCGGCCGCTCCATTTTTGCAGCAGATTGACGCCCAGCAGCATGGCAAACGATGCCAACAACATGACCACGGCGATCGCCGCTGCACCCGCGTAATCGTATTCCTCCAATTTCGTGATGATCAGCAACGGAGTGATTTCCGTTCGCATGGGCATGTTCCCCGCGATGAAGATCACCGAGCCGTACTCGCCCACGGCACGTGCGAACGCCAGGGCAAACCCTGTCAGCGCCGCCGGCAGAATCGACGGCAGCAGAACACGTCGAAAGGTTTGCCAGCGCCCCGCTCCGAGGCTTGCCGCCGCCTCCTCGAGTTCTTTGTCCAGATCCTCTAGGACGGGCTGAACGGTTCGCACGACAAACGGCAGACCGATAAACGTCAGCGCGATCACCACACCCAACCGCGAATAGGCCGCGCGGACCCCGATGGCAGAAAGCAGGTGCCCGAGCCAGCCGTTCGGAGAATAGATCGATGTAAGGGCGATACCTGCGACTGCGGTGGGTAACGCAAAGGGCAGATCAACCAGCGAGTCAAACAACCGCTTCGCAGGAAATGTGTAGCGAACCAAGACCCATGCCACCAGCACTCCAAAGATGAGGTTGACAAGCGCTCCGATCAGTGCCCCTCCGAAGCTGAGCCGATAGGACGCCATCACCCGTGGGGCCGTAGCGACTTGGAAGAAGTGGTGCCAGCCGAGCGTGGACGTCTTCAGGAAGGTTGCAGACAGCGGAATGAGCACGATCAAACAGAGATAGAGCAGTGTAAAACCCAATGTCAGACCGAAACCGGGCATGATGCTACGCTGTCTGAAAGTCACTGCCATCAACTCCCCTTCAACGCTTCATCCCGCGTGTGAACTACTTCGCCTGATAGATCTGGTCGAATACCCCTCCGTCGCTAAAGTGAACGGTCTGTGCCTTCTGCCAGTCGCCGGCGACATCCGCCAACGTGAATAGTTTCACCTTCGGGAACGTCGCCGCGTATTTCTTGGCTACCGATTCCAGCCGGGGCCGATAAAAGTTTCGGGCGGCGATTTCCTGTCCTTCGGGGGAGTACAGATACTGGAGATAGGCTTCGGCAACCCCTCGCGTGCCCTTTCGATCCACGACTTGGTCGACGACGGACACCGGCGGTTCGGCCAGAATGCTCTGAGACGGAACAATGACTTCCAACTTGTCCGGCCCCAGCTCTTTGACGGCAAGCAACGCTTCGTTCTCCCATGCCAGCAATACGTCACCAATACCCCGCTCGACGAATGTAGTCGTTGAGCCTCGGGCTCCAGAGTCAAGCACCGGAACATTCTTGTAGAGCCGAGTGATAAAGTCTCTCGCCGCAGCGTCGTTTTTGCTCGCCTTCAGATAGGCGTTGCCCCAAGCCGCTAGATACGCCCAGCGTGCGCCGCCGGAAGTCTTCGGATTCGGGACGATGACCGAAATTCCCGGCCTCACCACGTCGTCCCAGTCCTTGATGTTCTTGGGATTTCCCTTACGCACGAGGAACACGATCGTGGAGGTGTACGGTGTGCTGTTGTTCGGCAGCCGCGATTGCCAGTTGACCGGCAACAGTTTAGCCCGTTCTGCGATGGCGTCGATGTCGTATGCCAGCGCTAAGGTCACCACATCGGCTGGCAGGCCGTCGATGACAGCACGCGACTGCGCTCCCGATCCGCCGTGCGATTGTTGGATCGTGACCGTCTGCCCAGTCTTAGCCTTCCAGTACTGTGCGAACGCCTTGTTGTAGTCCTCGTAGAGTTCCCGAGTCGGGTCGTATGAAACATTCAAAAGGGTTAAATTCTGGGCGTTGACGCGCTCACCCAGAATGAGACTCGAAACAACGATAAGAATAAATGCCGCCGTCAGGCTTCGTCTCATCCCGATTCTCCTAAGGAATGATGTACCGCAGGTCCAGATAGGTCATGAACAGGTGGGCATTCTTAGGCTGCCCGGGCGCGACGTACCAGGGCACTCGAACCACGTAGGAAAACTGCGAAATGACCTGCAGCTTGCCGTAGTTCGGGCTCGACCATATGGTCGGTATGAAGCCGATCGTGGCTTCCTGATAGTCGCGGTTGTTCGTATTCGCCGAACCCACGAATCCGAACCCCGTGCAGTATTCGGTTCCTTTCGGACCGCAGGGGGTTCCCAAAGCCTTCGTCGTCAGGTCGTAGTTTCGCCAAAAGTAGGCGCCGCTGGCGTAGGCATCTACGAGAAAGTTCGGAATCGCTTGCCACTCGAGTCCCGCAACCCCTGAACCGGCGTGAACGCCAGAGAGCTGTCCCGTCGGCTTTACGACGACATCAGGCCCGAGGCCACCGATATAACGCCCTACACCGTCCCCGTAAAACGCGTTTTCAATGAGGTGAAAGTTCTTTAGCACTTCGAAGTTGAAGTTGAATTGCCCACCGCCACCGGTAATGGTGTTCGTGCCCTCGGGCGTGGCCAGGTTGTTGTAAACTTTGATGCTCCTGGCCAGCCCTCCCGCATCGATGTGAAAGTGCTTTTCCCCGACATTCCAATCAAAGGAGGTTTTGGCCGTGATGTCAGGATGGAGATTGGGAATTGTGGGGTTTGTGGAAGCGCTGGCAGCGTTCGTGCTGCTGCTCCCATTATCGAATTGCTGCGAGAAGAAATTCGTGGATCCATCGGTCGGGAAAACCACGGAACTCGGAACGAACTGTTGAGGGTTTTCTGCAGCCACACCGATCGCCCAATGATCGGTCGCATGATAGACAACGCGAACCTCGGGCTGGCGCGTATAGACCAAGCCTGCGAGATAGCTTGTGTCCAACCGCAGTGCGGTAAAGATATTCTCGGGATAGGGCGAAAGTCCGAGGCGCGTCGGCGTCAGAAACGACCACGTCTGCCCGGTGACGAGTTCCCATTTGTCGTTCCGAATTTGCGCAAAAGCAAGACGCAATCGGAACGAATCGTTCTTCGTGCTGACATTCGAGTTGGCCGGTTCATAGCCGTTGAAGTCGCTTTCGACATATCCCGTGATATGGGTCGAAGCTTGGGGTTGTGCGTCCACCTTCAGCGACAGGCGCGATCCCTGTCCAGTAAAGCGGAGTTCGGTTAACTGTCCCAGGGGAAGACTGTTGGCGTAGGGCAGATTCGGGAAATTCGTTCCAAGCCCAGTGCCGGAATCGCGGCTTCGGAAAATGCCCGTGAGATCCACGAACCCGCCTGGAGTAAAGTCTGCGCCACCGATCTTGATGGAGAGCGGCTGTTCCGGTGCGACGATATTGATAGGAGTCTTGTTTTGAGCCTGCGAAGGCGGTGTCAGAACACTATCCACGTTGGGCGACGGCTCTGCGGAAGGCCCCGGTGTGAGGCCCAGCTTCGCTTCGAGGGCTGCGATCCGTTGCAATTCCTCTTGAAGCGCCGAGCGCTCGGATTCAAGCTCCTTGCTGTGCTCTGCGAAAAGGCGTTCTTGCGCCTGGATGCTGGTTCGCAGCTGTTCGAGTTCCGCCGCCACAGGGGATGCCGGAGTTGCCGCAGCTGACGATGCCGACGAACTCGCGGACGGCTCAGTTGCGGCATTTTCGTTGCCTGCCGGCGCCGATTCCCCGGCGTTCGCGGCGTACACGCTCGTACTGGGTCCCGCGAGGCCCAAAATCAACACGGCTCCGATTGCGGTGCATTTCGATCTGAACTTTCTGTGTAATGACATTCGATTCTCCTCAAGTTTTGATCGCCAGCTCCAGTCGACCTTCGCTCTGCCCTCACTCACTTGTTGCTCCAAAGCCCATTCGACTTGTTGTCACTGCGGAAACGCCTGAATCGTCGGTGAAACTAGAAAATGTCTTGTAGCGTGCAGGGAAGAACTAGTTGCGGCTACAACAGAGGTCAGCGAGGGAGGTATTGTCTAGGATATGCGCCGTGGCGTCTCGAACATCGAGAAGGACCCGGAACAACGGGCGGTGCTTGGGGTCCGAATGGATGCGCTCTCGCAGGGACTCGGCATCCTCGAAGGGAGCCAGTGGCCCGTCGATACGGCGGATGACTTCGCCGAGCGAGATCTTCTTGGGATGGCGTTTGAGATGGTAGCCGCCGTTTGCTCCCCGTAGGCTAACTACGATTCGTGCGCGCTTCAGTTCGAGCAAGATGGCCTCCAGAAACTTTTCCGGCAGCTGCTCCTCTCGGGCGATGTCGCGAATCTTGACAACCTCATCGCGGTCTCGGCGGGCCAGCACCGTGAGCGCCTGCAACGCGTACAGTCCTCTCTGAGAAATTCTCATGTCTTAAAATTATCTCTATTAGTTAGAGCAAGTCTACCTATTTGATAGACTATGTCAAGCTAAACTTGCGGCCCAGTCGCCGATAAAGGCGCCGCGTGATCGGCGGGGCTACGGCGGCTGTCAAGAGAGGGACGAGGTTCGTTCCTTCAAAAGATCGAGCCGGCCTGTAAGCGCATCTGATAGACTGCTAGACTCATTGCAGTTAGCCCCCCCCCCGGAAAGCCTACAGAAAGATGGAATACGCTTGGGGCGATTTTGGATCGACGATGTTGTGGCCAAAGGGGTTAGAGCGAAAATGAAGGTGGTCAATAAAGCCACGGCCAGCGCGGAGCGGCCTGAGACAGTGCGACTCGTTGGACAGCAGCTGCTTGAGCGCATAGGCAACACGCCCCTGATCCGGCTCTCGCGCCTCGGGGCAGAGTTGCCCGACGTCGAGATTTGCGCCAAGGCGGAGTGGTTTAATCCCGGCGGCTCGGTGAAGGACCGAGCGGCGTATTCAATGATTCGGGAAGGTGAACGCACCGGTCAGTTGCGCCCCGGGAAAGTGATCCTCGACGCGACCAGCGGCAATACCGGGATCGCTTACGCCATGATCGGCGCGGCTCTGGGATATCGCGTGAAGCTCTGCTTGCCGTCGAGTGCTTCACCAGAACGGAAGCAGATTCTGAAGGCGTACGGCGTCGAGATTGTCTACACGCCGGGAGATGAGGGAACCGACGGAGCCATCCGGCGCGTCCGCGAGATTTATCAGGCTGATCCCGAAACCTACTTCTATCCGGACCAGTACGGCAACCCGGCCAATCCCGGGGCGCACTATCGCACGACGGGTCCCGAGATCTGGCAGCAGACCGATGGCCGCATCACCCATTTTGTGGCGGGCTTGGGCACGAGCGGAACGTTTGTAGGTACAACCCGGCGACTGAAGGAGCTGAATCCGCAGATTCGCTGCATCAGCATGCAGCCAGACTCGGGCTTTCATGGCCTGGAAGGCCTGAAGCACATGCCCACCGCGCTTGTGCCGCCGATCTACGATCCGAGCGTCGCGGATGAGAATATCGAAGTCAAGACGGAAGCCGGGCAGCGGATGGCAAAGCAGCTCGCGCGCGAAGAAGGGATTCTTGTGGGCGTAAGCGCGGGAGCAGCGCTGTGGGCCTGCCTCGAAGTGGCGAAGCGCTTGCCACGCCATGAGCACGCGCTGATCGTGACTGTGTTTCCCGACTCGGGCGAGAAGTATCTGAGCGAGCGATTCTGGAGCGAGGAATGAGCGCCGCGCGGCTGACGGTGCGAGAAGAAATGATGCGCCGCATTCAGGCGCATGGTGTTGAAACCTACCCCTACGAATGCTGTGGCGCGCTACTCGGGCGCGATCGTGACGACTCAAGGGAAGTGATTGATCTGATGCCGCTTAGAAACCGCCGGGACGACTCACCGCGGAACCGATTTGAGGTGACGGCCGATGACGTTCGACTCGCCGAGAAAACGGCGCGCGAGAAACGACTGGAGCTGATCGGATGGTACCATTCGCATCCCGATGCACCGGCGCGTCCAAGCGAATACGACCGCGATCACGCCTGGCCATGGTATAGCTACATTATCGTGAGCATCCACCAGGGTGTTGCGCGCGATACGACCTCCTGGCGCTTACAGGACGATCGTGCCGCCTACCATCCCGAACCGATTGAGACCGTAGAGCATCCGGCCGGCATCCAATAAGCACGACGAGGAGGAGGGCGAATGGCAGTGAAGGTGATTATCCCGACGCCCCTGCGGGCGTATGCGGGCAAGCAGGAAAGCGTCGAAGTGCAGGCTACGACGGTGGCGGAGGCGCTATCAGCTGTCACCACCAAGTTCGCAGAGCTGAAGAAACATCTGTTTGCTGATGACGGGCGACTGCGAAGCTTTGTCAATGTCTATGTGAACGACGAAGACATTCGCTACTTGCAGAAGGATCAGACGAGCGTGAAGGCAGGCGATACGATCAGCATCGTTCCCTCGATTGCCGGAGGCGCTCTGGGACTAGCCTTTTGATGGGAGAGCTTTTTATGGCAACGAAAAGGCCAGCCGACGACAGCAGCGGGCTTTCCAAAGAAGAGATCCTGCGCTACAGCCGCCACCTCATCATGCCCGAAGTAGGCATGGAGGGGCAGCTCAAGCTGAAGCAGGCCCGGGTGCTCTTGATCGGCACGGGAGGGCTCGGCGCGCCGTTGGGTCTGTATCTGGCAGCTGCGGGCGTGGGTCAGATCGGGTTGGTTGATTTCGATGTGGTGGACTTCACGAATCTGCAGCGCCAGGTTCTGTTCGGGTCGAGCGACGTGGGCAGGCCTAAGATTACAGCGGCTGCCGACCGTCTCAGAAATCTGAACCCGGCGATTCAGATCGATCCGATCGAGACCCGGCTGAGCAGTGAAAACGCACTCGAACTGTTTCGGGACTACGATATTATCGTCGATGGCACGGACAATTTCCCGACACGCTACCTGGTGAACGACGCGTGCGTCTTGCTGGGTAAGCCGAACGTCTATGGCTCCATTTTCCGCTTCGAGGGGCAGATCACGGTCTTCGGATATCCAGACGGCCCCTGCTACCGCTGCCTGTATCCGGAACCGCCGCCGCCGGGCCTCGTGCCTTCGTGTGCCGAAGGCGGAGTGCTGGGTGTGCTGCCGGGAATTGTCGGCACGATCCAGGCGGCTGAGACCCTCAAGCTGATTATCGGCAAAGGCCAGCCACTCATCGGGCGTTTGCTGCTGTTCGATGCGCTCGCAATGAAATTCCGTGAACTCAAGCTGCGCAAGAATCCAGATTGCCCGGTATGCGGCACCCATCGGACGGTGACGAAGCTGATCGATTACGCCGAGTTCTGCGGCATCCGCGGCGAGGAGGCGCCCAGCACTGTGACCAACATTCCCGAGATCACCCCGATGGAGCTGAAATCGCGCCTCGATCGCGGCGACGATCTCTACATTCTGGACGTGCGCGAACCGCACGAGTACCAAATCTGCAATCTTGACGGCCACTTAATCCCGCTTGGCGAACTTCCCCGACGCGTCCATGAGCTGGACAGCTCGCGCGAGATCGTAGCGCACTGCCGCAGCGGCAAGCGCTCGGCCGATGCCGTGCAATTCTTGCAGAAGGCTGGCTTCCGCAAGATATGGAATCTTAAGGGTGGTATCCTCGCGTGGTCAGATGAAGTGGACCCGACGGTCCCGAAATACTGAGTGGACCGGCGGGTGAGCGAGAGGGCGAGATCGAGCGGAGGGTGGAATGGCTACGACCAAGATTACAGTCCGCACGGACGGTTCGATTCGTGTCGAAGGAGACTTTGAGATCGTCGATCAGGATGGCCGCGCCTTTGGTCTTGGAGGCCGAACCAAGATCGGCCTTTGCCGCTGCGGACAGTCGGAGACGAAGCCGTTTTGTGACGGCTCACACAAGAGGGTGAACTTTCAGAGCGCGATTCAAGCCTACGATCTGCCCGCTCAACCGCCCGCACCGCCTACGGCTCCAAAGTCCTAACGGCCGGTTGTTTCATCTCGGTTGTGCAAGAATTGCTCGTGGTCGCGAGACGGGATGTGTATCTTTTTGATACAGCCGCGAGAGCCTTCGCCAAGAGTCCCAAGCAAACAGATATACTTAACCAACCACCCGCACAGGTCTCACAACGGCATATCAAGTGCAGTTGGGGCGTGGGGCGGTGTCGTCTCCTTGGGGGCTCGTGGTGGATCGGGCGGGAAAATTCGGCCGGGCTTTTCGCGTCCGGCTCGTTCTGATCGGCGCGGCGGGAGCAGCCTATTCTGTTCTCCTGTGGGTTCTGCGCAGCTCTTCCTACGCGGCGGAACCTCTTCTTGACACCTACCTGCAGATGGCGGGCAGTCTGATCGCCTTTACCTTCGCGGCAAATGCCCTGGTACGATTCCGTGGAACACGTGACCGGATGTCGCTGATTTTGGCATTTGGCTTTGTGGTGGCGGGGCTGATCGAGGCGGGCACCAGCATGGCGTTCTATCGTGGGATGCTCGTGACGCCGTCTGTCAGTGACGAAATCTCACTCGGTTGGCTAGCCGGACGCACCTTACTGGGGATTGTGCTTTTGGCCTCGCTCGTCGTGGAGCGGCGAATCCCCGTCTCTCGTGATCCGGGGAAGGAAATCGCCGGTGTGGTGCTGATCGTCGGCGCCTCGGCGTACCTGACAAGCGTCTTCTACTTCATGCTGCCGCGCGCGCCCAAGATTCATCCGGGCGCGTTCCTGCCACGTTCGTGGGACATGCTGCCTGCAGCCATTTTCGTTGCCGCTACAATAGGCTTTGGGTTCCGGTTACGCCGGGTCAGCACGTCGCTCGATCGCGCGCTCTATGTCGGAGCGGCGCTGAACGTCATCTGCCACGTCACCATCAGCCAGTCACAACGGGTGCTGGACGCGCCGTACACGTTGTCGCACGTGCTCATGGTGATGAGCTATGTCGTCGTGCTCGGAGGCACGCTGCTTGACAATGCGCAGCTGTTCGATCAGGTCAGCCGGTTGGCTGCATCGGATTCACTGACCGGGCTTGCCAACCATCGCCGCCTGCTCGAGGCTTTAGAAAGTGAGATTCAGCGCTCGCGGCGAACCGGCCGCAGTTTTTCTCTGCTGCTGTTCGATCTGGATGACCTGAAAAAGATTAACGACAAGTTCGGCCACTTGATGGGCAGCCACGCCATCAAGCGCCTCGGTATGGTGTTGCGAAGCAACAGCAGGGCCATCGATGTTCCGGCACGTTACGGCGGCGACGAATTTGCCCTGGTGCTGCCGGAAACCGGACCGCACGAAGCCGAGCAAACCGCCGCACGCATCTGCGCTCGGTTGGCGCAGGACGGAGAAGAGCCGGCCATATCCGTGAGCGTCGGCCAGGCCGTTTATCCGCAAGACGGAGCCTCGATCGAGCAGCTTCTGGGGGCAGCCGATCTGGCGCTCTACCGAATGAAGCGGCGGGGCGAAGGAAGGTTGCGTCTGCATCAGATCGCTGCTTGCTTGTAAGTCACAAGAAGGGGGCGCAGGGGGGAATATGCCGCTGGGGTTGGGACTCCCGAAGACGAAGAACTTCTCCGTTGTGCGCCGCGACAGGCGAGTGCCGATGGAGGTGGAAGTTCAGATTCACGGCCACGCGATACTGCCAGGCACCGAATCGACCTTCACAGAGAACGTCAGCGCGCGAGGGGCCCGCGTGCTGACCACACGTCGATGGAAAGCCAACGAACGGCTCGTGATCTCGACCACGGCCGGCTCGTTTCGCTCCGTGGCACGTGTCGCTTATTGCCAGCCGGTCCCGCGCGCCGGCTATGCCGTGGGACTTGAGTTCGTTGAATCCAGCGGAAACTGGGTTGTTGACGGCGGCACCACGCCGCCTTCTGCGACTTAGGGGTTAAGCATCTTTAGTCTACTGAATGAATCCAACCTTGGGTTCTTGTCCCCCCGGTGGTCCTTCCGGCAGGGGGCCAAACTGCGCCTCATATCGGGTTATGTTTTCCTGCAGAGCATGCAGCAGCCGCTTGGCGTGACTCGGGTTGACAATGAGACTCGCGACAAGTTTTCCTTGCGGCACCGTGGGGAAAAGGTAGATAAAATTCAACGTAAACTCTTCGGCATTGTGATGCACCACCACGAGATTTGAATACTGGCCAAGCAGCTCCTTCTCATCGGCTTTGATCTGTATCTGTTGCTGCGGCTTCGGTGCGTCGGCCATAGGCCTCTCCTTCTTGCCACGTCTGGCGCCACTATAACAAAGCCGGCCCATCTCGCCGATCACTTTTCAAAACAAACGACGACCAGAAGAGTTGACGCTGCGTCTAGTTAAGCGTAGTTTATCTATGGAGTTTAGCTCAGTTAATATGACTGCAGGGAAACACGAGCCAGCGAAGAATTCTTCCTCGTTTGGGCCAGCCCATCCTACGACCGCTGTTGCCGCTGCCTCTCCACTCGCCCGAGACCTCGCCCGTCTGTTGACTCACGAGGATGTGGATCGGGCTCGTGACCGCTGGGCGGTGAGCCGCGCCCGCTCTCAAGAGCGCCGTTCCAAGATCGGCGGGAGGCTTTCGCTGGTCTGGTTGCTGGTGGGACCGGGCGTCCTCGTCTTTCTTGCAGAAAACGATGCCCCCAGCATGCTTTCCTATTCGGTCACGGGCGCGCGCTTCGGAATCGGCTTCTTTATTCCCTTCGTCGTGCTGACGTTCGCCATGGGTTTGGTGGTACAGGAAATGACCGTGCGCCTCGGAGCCGTGACCCACCGGGGCCATGCCGAGCTGATCTTCGATCGCTTCGGACGATTCTGGGGACTGTTCGCTATGGGCGATTTGGTGTTGGGCAATTTTCTGACGCTGGTAACCGAATTCATCGGAATTCGCGCTGGCCTGGGGTTTTTCGGAATCCGACCCGTCGTGGCCGTGGGCATCGGGCTGGCGGTAGTGTTCGCCGCGATTACCACGGGCCGCTACTGGACCTGGGAGCGCATCACCATGGGCCTGGCGATCTTCAACGGCCTGTTCATTCCGGCGGCACTGCTGGCACGTCCTCCTTGGAGCGCCGTAGCCCAGTCGCTTTTGACCTGGACACCTTTGCCACACGGAAAAGTGTTCGACATTGTTCTGTTGATCTT
>CAYOXF010000015.1:0-25755 GCA_964407845.1 uncultured Acidobacteriaceae bacterium
GAGAAAAGCCAGGATCAAGTTATTGCTTACGGGCGCCACCGTGAGAAGCCGAGTCTCGCGAAACTTCCTCTCGATATCGTAGTCAGAAGCAAACCCGTAGCCGCCATAGGTTGTCAGGCAAACATCCGCCGCTTCCCAGGCTGCTTCAGACGCCAGCAGCTTGGCGAGGTTGGCCTCGGCTCCGCATTTTTCGTTGCGATCAAACTTTGCGGCGGCATCGAAACGCATCAAATCGGCTGCCTGCACGTGCGCATAGGCTTTTGCGATAGGAAACTGAACGCCCTGATTCGCACCAATCGGTCTCCCAAAGACCACGCGCTCTCGCGCATACGACGACGCGCGCTCTACGAACCAGTGGCCATCGCCGATGGCTTCCGAGGCGACCAAAATCCGCTCCGCGTTCCATCCGTCGATGATGTAGCGAAAGCCCTTTCCTTCCTCGCCGATTAGGCTGGAGGCCGGGATATCCACATCCTCGAAGAAGATCGTGTTCGTGTGGTGATTCACCATCAGATCCAGCGGACGGATCTCAATCCCTTTGACTTGCCGCATATCTATGATGAATACGGATATCCCTTGGGTCTTGTCCTGCACGTCACTGTAGGGAGTCGTTCGCGCCAGCAGAAGCATAAGATCGGATTGTTGCGCCCGAGAGATGAAAATCTTCTGCCCGTTGACGATGTAGCGGTCTCCTTTGCGGACTGCCCGCGTTTCGATGCGGGTGGTCTCTGATCCGGCGTTCGGTTCGGTGACGGCAAACGCTTGCAGGCGCAATTCGCCCTTGGCAATTGCCGGGAGATAACGCCGCTTCTGTTCCTCGCTGCCGTGGCGCAGCAGCGTTCCCATGGTATACATCTGGGCGTGGCAGGCGCCGGAATTGCCTCCAGAGTGGTTGATCTCTTCCAGGATGACGCCCGCTTCCGTGATTCCGAGTCCTGAACCCCCGTACTCTTCCGGAATCAGCACGGCCAGGTACCCACTTTCTGTGAGGGCCCTGACAAAATCCTGTGGATACGCCGCCTTCTTGTCGGTCTCGCGCCAGTAGGTATCCGGGAAATCACGGCAAAGAGCGCGTACATTCTCGCGAATTGCTTGAATATCTTCTGCTGCCGATGCCATGTGGTGCCCTCCGTGCTCGCCTAGCGGCCTTTCGCGTTTAGTCGAGCCTCTCGACCGTCGCCTCTTGATCCGCAGCAAAATCACACATGTTTCTCTCCTTGTATCGACTTTATGAATTTCCCCATGCCTCTATGAATCGGCGGGCATCGTCGATGACCGGTTCGGTCACAGGGACATAAGGAACAATCATTCGAGTGACTCCCGCCTCCACAAAGGGTTTCAAGCGCTCTTTGATCTCCTGGATGGAGGTTGCCGGGATCACCGGCAATTTGTCCATGTAAGCATCGGTGATCTTGGTGCTCGCAGCTTTGAACCCGCCTTCCTTGAAGGCTTGTTGGACGGCATTCACCTCCTCCTCGAATCCAGATGCCCGGAGCATGTCCTGGTAGTGGTCGGCGATGTTGTAAAAAGTGAGTACTTGCCGGATGCGCGACCTAGCCATGGTTCGATCTGAATGCATTGAAACGCGGACCTTCGCGAGAATGTCAATCTTGCTCGGATCACGGCCCGCTTCGACAGCGCCGGCGCGTACACGATCCGCGATCTCTCGAATCTTGGCTGGTGTGGCCATATTGATGAAAACCCCATCAGAAATCTGCCCCACCAGACGCGTCATCTGTGGTCCTAACCCTGCAAGGTAAATCGGAAAAGTCGGGTGAGATGGTTTCCAGGACAACTGGAAACGCTGTCCGGTCGAATATATTTCCCCTTGGTATTCCACACGCTCGCCTGCTGCGGTCTTGCGAACGATCTCGATGTATTCCTTGGCACGACGCAAGGGGCGATCAAAAGTGCCTCCATGCCAGGCGGCGATGGTCTTATTGGCCACTCCAAGACCCAAGAGTAATCTGCCGTCGGATAAATCCTGCAAGGTAGCTGATTGGATTCCCAAGGTTACGGCACTTCGGCCATAGATGTGATAGATCGCCGTCCCGACTTTCAATGTGCGCGTCCGCGCGGCAATGCCCGAGAGCAGGACCAACGGATCGGTGCTGTTCGATTCTCCTTTCCAGAAGGCTCCGAATCCAGCCTGTTCGATCAGGGGCGATAATTCCACGATTCCCGCAACGGGATAGTGTGCGGCAGAGTTCAGCTCGATGTCATAAACCACGTCACTCCTCACTTTCGGTGCGATCGCAGGCGATGAGGCCTGCTCTCGCCTACTTCAAATGCACACCTTTTTGTGTCAGTGATCGGAACTTCCCTCGGGACCTGCAACGGAAACCCGTGTTTTCTATCAGCTTTTCCCGTCGAGAGCAACGACACCGCGTCTGTCCCTCAAAGCCAATCACACGCTTCGCCAGCTGATGTTACGCGCAATCAGGTTACGGGCAATCGCGAAGCCGCCCAGCGCAATGTAGCTTCCGGGAATGCACGACAGCAAAAACTGGCTTGATTTTGTCAGCCATACCCTAGATATCATCGGTTCCCCGATGCAGCTGAGCCCGCCTTCCCCACTACGTACCACAAGTCGGAAGCTTAGAGCCAACAAAACACGAAAGTCAAGACAATAAACCACATAATTCTCATAAAGTGATAATGTCGTTCTTATGCTTGATCCTGAAAGGTCGCATTCAGATAATTTATGTTGATTATGATTGCAGAATTATCCATATTACGGATATTGGGGGTCCTCAGAGAGCGGATGGGTGCAAATTGTGGGGGAGAGGAAATAGGTGAATACAGCAAATCGACTATTGGCTGTTTTGAACCTATTCACGGTTGAAAAGTCCGAATGGACCGTGGAGGAGGCTGCCAAGGAAATAGGTGTCTCTGTCAGCACGGCCTACAGGTACTTCCGGGACTTGTCCAAGGTGGGTTTTCTCGATCCGTTTTCAGGCGGCAAGTATATTCTGGGCCCCGCGGTAATTGAGAATGATCGCAAGATTCGGTTGACCGACCCGTTGATTATGGTTGGCCGGCCCGCCATGCAGCGTCTGGTTGCACGCTCAGGCAGCACAGGCGTGGCACTTTTGTGTCGTGTCTATCGCAATTGCGTCATGTGCGTGCACCAGGAGGCCGCGGTTCTCCCGGAAAACACCATAGGCTACGAGCGCGGCCGGCCCATGCCGATGTTTCGGGGCGCTTCATCAAAGGTCATTTTTGCCAACCTTCCCTCGAGAACCGCGCGATGGTTTTTCGAGAAGTTCCCGGACGAAATCGCGGCCGCAGGGCTGGGCTCCGACTGGGAAACAATCAGGGGCAATCTTCGTCGAATCCGCCGGGCTGGCCTTCAGATTACGCGAGGTGAAGTGGATGCCGGGCTTGTGGGCATAGCGGCGCCTGTATTTGGACCGGACCGCGACGTGATCGGTAGCGTCGCTATGGCCATTCCGGAGGGTGAAGCGACTCCTCAGTCCATCGCAAATATCTCTGCGCTCGTGCAGGCAGCCGCGCGCGAGATCGATGCGAGTCTGCAACTCGTCTCGGGTGGTGACGCCATAGAAGATTCTGGCCAATCTCACAAATGGTCCAGCATCCAAGATGTCGGGGTTGCGGATACCTCGAAAGCTCATGACGTATAGCCCCTGGCCGATCGAAAGTGAGATGAAAAAGCTGTTTAGACCGCTATCGAAACAGGTCTCTTTCCGCGGGCCGAATCAGGTCGTTTCCAGTCCCTGTTCCTTTCGGCATCGGCACGCCTTGCAGAACCACCGCGGGTATCCGGTTAAGCTTGCCCATGACGAGTCCGCTCGCAGCGGCGAGTTCATCTGCCAGGGCAACCACGGTCGCCTGGAGCGTTTTCCCCTCCCTGTCGTGCTGTCCTCGATAATCGACCAAGGGCATCATTCCCGCGACACCCAGTGCGACGTTGACCAACCCTTCCCGCCACGGGCGTCCAAATGTATCGGAAATGATGACGGCCAGGGGAACGCCGAATGCTCGCATGAGTTGCTCCTGAAGCATGCGCGCGGAGCGATCTGGATTCTCTGGCAGCAACGACGCCGTTCCTTTTGGAACGTTCGAGACATCTACACCAGCATTGGCACAGACAAACCCATGGTGCGTCTTCGCGATGATCACGCCGCGCTCCATTCGCACGATGCTGCTCGCTTCCCTCAACACGATTTCGATCACACGGGGTTCCTTTTCGTATTCAGCAGCCCACCGCTCGGCTCGTTCAGAGGGTTCGACAGAATCGAGGCGCACGATTCTTCCTTCGGCCTTGGACACAATCTTCTGCGCCACTACGAAGACGTCTCCTTGCCGGAGAACGAGCATTTGCCGTTGGGCTGCCGCAACAAGGAGGCGTGCAAGATCGTCGCCGGATGCAACCTCCGGCAGTCCCGTCAGCGGAATGATCTGTACCGAAGCAGGAGAGGGTGTTGTATGGGATTCAGGATTCGACACCATCATGAAGTTCGATGCTGCATAGACTAGCATCCGCCCCTATCGGCACCAAGGAATTCCGCGCCACTGGGGCTATAGAACGATGCGGATGGTGCAAGCGAAGCGCCAAGCGGTCGTTCTGCCCTAAAGGGAGGAAACATGGGTGAGGCCAAGATCGCCATCGTTGGTGGAACCGGTGACCTGGGATTCGGCTTGGCCCTGCGATGGGCATGGGCGGGGGTAGAGGTGATTATTGGTTCTCGTGATGAGAGCAAGGCGAACGAAACGGCTGAGCGCATACGGGCCATTCTGAACGCACACGCGCCGACTGAGTCGCCACGCTTTTCGGTCAGCGGGCTCGCGAACGCACAGGCCGCCGCGCAGGCTTCGATGTTGGTGTTGGCCGTTCCGATCTCGGCCCAAGTCGAAATCCTGAAAACGATTCGAGGCTCTCTGAAAGGTGCCATCGTGGTGGACGCAACGGTTCCCCTAGCTGCAGCCTTAGGTGGTAAACCGACGCGGATAGTGAGACTTTGGCAGGGATCGGCCGCTGCGCAAACTCGCGAGCTTGTGCCGGCCACAACGCCCGTACTGGCAGCGTTCCACAATGTCTCGGCTGGCGTTCTGCAGGACCTATCGGCAACGCCCGATTGCGACATTCTCGTGTGCGGAGACGACGAGGCTGCCAAACAAGCTCTTTTCCCATTGGTGACGTTGATACCCGGCTTACGCCCAATCGATGCGGGCCCTTTGGAAATGGCCAGCATTGTTGAGGGCATAACAGCCCTGTTAATCTCGGTGAATCGCCGCTATCGCGTTCCTCACAGCGGTATTCGCATTACGGGATTGGAGCTCAGCAAGCGCACATCACAATCATGAGACGGCGTGCTCGTTGTGCCCGGACAGCTGCCGCCGCTCGGCGCGCATGTCGTCACCGCGCAGTTCCCGTAGCGCGTAGGTCACGAACTCTGAGGTGACCTTCTTGCGCCAGCTCATGTCGAAATCGGTGTTCGAGACTGGCTTGGCAAGACGGCTCGCCAGTGCGGCCGCTTTGGCAATGGTCTCTTGATCGAGACTCCGACCCATCAGGGACTTCGCCGCTTCGTCCGCCAGGAGCGGACGCGAGGCGACCGCACCCAGAACGATGCGTGCTTCCTCGACGACGCCGCCCTTTGCCATACGTGCTGCTGCCGCCACTGACAGCACCGGAAAATCAAACGAGCTGCGCCGTCGCAGCTTCCAGTAGGTGCTCTTCCATCCTTCGAGGGAGCCAAGGGATATCTCCGTCAGGATCTCATTGGGCCTGCGCGTCAGATAGTTCACGCCGTCGTTGTTGTACCGGTCGAGCAGTGCAACCTCGCGGAAGTCACAGGTCGGTCGTGACCGCGATCACGAGGAATGCGAGGCAGGGGCCCCAGCGCACCAATCATATTGGCTGCTCATTCGCGTTGGGATAGTATTGGCGCAGGATAAGGTTCGAATCGGCTAACCGTCGGACGAGTAAAAAGCCATGCCAAACGACCTGACACGAAGAGACTTAATGCGTCGTTCTATTACCGCAGGCGGCTTGTTTGCAGCCGGATCGCTGATTCCGGTTTCGTCAATGCTAGCCAGTCAAGCTGCCCGACCATCAACTACGGAAGCCGAAACCAGGGTTCCCGCGACCATTGTGGATGGCAGGGTAGTGCAACCTCGAAGGGAACTGCCGGTTTTGCAAAAGACAAGCATCCTGGTTGTGGGAGGTGGTCCGGCGGGAACGGCTGCCGCTTTTTCAGCCAAGCGGTTGGGCGTCGACGTCACTCTGGTGGAAAGGTATGGCTATCTAGGGGGACTGGCTACCGGCGGCCTCGTCCTGGGAATTTTTCCTCTTTATGATCGAAACAACAAGCAGGTCATCTTCGGCATCGGCGAAGAGTTGATGAAGAAGCTGGACGTCCTCAAGTACGGCATCATCGATCGGAACAAGGCGCCTATTTATCCAACAATCGATGCGGAGGCTTTCAAATTCCTATTAGCGGATATGGTGCTCGATTCGGGGATCACTGCCTACCTGGATTGTTGGGGTGTCGATGCGATTGTAGATGCCAAAGGAGCCGTGCACGGCGCCGTGTTTGAAAGCAAGTCGGGACGTCAGGCAATCCTCGCCGATATTGTGATCGATTGTTCGGGCGACGGTGATATCTACGCGGCCGCAGGGGCGACCTTTGAGAAAGTCAAAACGAACATCGGGCTGATCAGCCGGATCGGGAATATCGATGAGGTCGATATGGCCGTGGCACGAGGATCAGAGGACCCGGAGCACCCCGTAACAGGCAAGCCCGGGTCAGGACGGCCCTCGAAGGGTCGGGTGAACGACATGAACGGTCACGCCGGGAATTCGACGCCCGCTCCCCATGTGAACTGGCTCAACATGAAAGGCCCGGTCGGAGATGCCCTGGACGTCGGGGACCTGACCACGATGGAACTCAAGCATCGCCGCGCGACCTGGGGCAACGTCGAGAAGCTCCGTCAAAAGCCAGGGAACGAACAGGTCTACTTGACTGAAACAGCCCCTGAGCTGGGTGTGCGGCTCAGCAGACTTCTGGACGGCTGCAAGAAACTTACGGTCCAAGATATCCGCAGCGGCGCCAAGTTTAACGATGTGATCGGCTATTCCGGCGCCTATGCGAATGCTCCCGAATTCCAGATTCCTTATGGCTCCCTCATTCCCTCGAAGGTCGAAAATGTCCTGGCCGCCGGACGATGCATATCGGCCGATTTCGAAGTTGCAGATATCACTCGGCTCATTCCGGTCTGCTGGGTTACCGGACAGGCTGCGGGCTTGGCTGCGGCATTGTGCATCCAGGACAAATGCAAGCCTCGCAACGTGAGTGTGTCGAAACTGCAAAACCTGCTTCGGCAGCAAGGGGCGTATCTAGGATGACGTTGCTCAGGCGCGTGCCGCGGCGGCTGATTCAGCTGACTTGCTTTGTCGGCGCGGTCGTGCTTGTTTGGCCGTTAGTTCCTTGGGCGATTGCGCCAAGGTTGTTCGTGCAAATGAGCCCATTCGTTGCTCTCTCATCGAGTATCGCCGCGCGCTCGATCGGTGTGGGAGCCGTTCTTGCACTTATCGTAGCCGTAGCGAGTTCATTTCGAAAGCGGTGGTTCTGCCTCTACGTGTGCCCGACCGGCTTTTTGCTCGAAAATGCCTCACGCACGGGGTTGCGCAAGATACGCTGGTGGAGCAAGTGTCCACCGGTCGGTAGATATGTCGCGATACTGACGCTGGTGGGTGCCGTAACGGGGTATCCGGTGCTGCTATGGATGGATCCTCTGTGCATTTTCAGCAGCCCCTTTGCCGTGAACAAGGCGACGAATCCGATATCCGTTATTCTGATCTGCCTCGGCCTGGGCGTTTTGCTAGGAGCCACTTTGCTCTTTGGCATGCTCTGGTGCGTACGCATTTGCCCGTTGAGCGGACTGCAGGATCTGCTATTTTCTGCTAGGAAGGCACTCTGGACTAAATTGAATGCGCGTGCCTCTTCGGAGAAGTTCCGTGTCGCTCGGCGTGCGTTTTTTGCGGGCGCGGCCGGTGCATTGCTCGGCCTTTGGGGGCGTCGCCTCGGAGCGGCGCGATACCGCGTCAGTGACACCCTGCTACGTCCTCCCGGCGCCGTGCCCGAGGATCGTTTTACCGGTCTTTGCATCCGTTGTGACAACTGTGTGCACGCCTGCCCGTCGAAAATCATTCGCCCGGATACCGGTCATGAGGCAGGCTTGGCAGGCTTCATGGCACCCGTCATTCGATACGACAGGGACTACAAGTATTGTCTGGAGACGTGCAACGCCTGCACCCAGGTTTGCCCCACCGGCGCCTTGGTGCCGTTGGATCTGCAGCAGAAGAATAAGTACATCATCGGAGAGGCGCTCGTCGATAACAACATTTGCCTTGTTCCCCTCGGCAAAAAGGAATGCGACGCGTGCGAGCGTTCCTGCCCATATCAAGCAGTCAAAATCACGTGGGACGAGGAACAATACATTGCCTACCCGGTGATCGACCCCAATAAATGCAACGGCTGCGGAGCCTGCGAAGTCGTCTGCCCGACCACCCCAGCCAAAGCCATTCGTGTCTGGACTCAAAAGCCTTCGTAAGTGTTGTGTGCGTTCGCCCGCCCTGCCCGGGCGTCAAACTAGCCCATCCTCGACGACCACAATCGGAGGGCCAATACAGTGAAGCACTCTAACTTACTGTGCCATCCGCGTCGGGTTTCGCAAGCAGGCTCAGTTCAGTTTTTCCCGCTGTAAACTGGGCGAGGCCGCAAGCCAAGCACACCACAAGCTGCGGAAATGATAAGACTTGGGGCTTGTCAATGTTCTTCAATCCGAGGAAGTGAATGCTGTAGCATTCCGAACTGTTGGGCCAGGAATACTCGTCCAATCCCAACGCAACGATAGTCCTGCGGCCTGTCAAGTATGTCTATACCAGTGGCAAAAAACGCGCCAACGAACCGTCAATTTCCCGCAATAAGATAGCAGAGTTTCGAAATGCTTGGCGGCCTCGATCCGACCAGCCCGCAGAAGGGTGTAAGCAGTGTGACCATGATCACAGTGCCCAAGGGTACAGTTTGCCATGATCACCGCGCATGCAAGTGGCCTTTGCTTCGGAGGGCTCCAAGCCATGCACTATCATGAATTGAGATAGAATGGCGCCGGTCTCGAACGGCAGCGGGGCCATCTCGAATCATCACGTTGAAGGAGGGGGACGGTATGACCGCATTCGACCAGCAAGTGGCGGCCGCCGAGCAGTGGTTCGCGAGCGCCCGGTTCACTGGCATCGTCCGTCTTTACTCTCCGCGCGAAGTCGCCGAACAGCAGGGTACGATTTTCGGTGACTACGCCGTTGCGCGACGGACAGCCGAGCAGTTCTATGCGCTCCTGCGCACGCTGTTCGAGCAACGCAAGCAGATCACGACCTTCGGTCCTTATTCACCGGGCCAGGCGGTTACGCTGAAACGGATGGGAATAGCCGGCATTTACCTTGGCGGTTGGGCAACCTCCGCCAAGGGTTCATTCTCCGAGGATCCGGGACCAGACCTGGCCAGCTACCCGTTAAGCCAAGTCCCAGACGAGGCAGCTGGGTTAGTCCGAGCGCTTCTCACAGCCGACAAGAACCAACACTTCGCGCGGCTACGGATGAGTGAAGAGGAGCGCAAAGCAACTCCGCTCGTCGATTATCGACCCTTCATCATCGCCGACGCCGACACGGGCCATGGTGGCGATGCGCACGTACGGAACCTGATCCGCCGCTTCGTCGAAGTCGGAATTCCGGGCTACCACATTGAAGACCAGAAGCCCGGAGCGAAGAAGTGCGGCCACCAGGCCGGCAAGGTGCTTGTCGCCCAAGACGAGCAGATTCGACGTCTCAACGCGGCTCGCCTGCAGCTTGACATCATGCGGGTCCCTGGAATCGTGGTGGCTCGAACCGACGCCGAAGGGGCGACATTTCTCGATAATCGTAGCGACGAACGTGACCAGCCAGCCATCCTCGGCGCAACCAACATCGATCTGCCGAGTTACCGAGTTGCATATCTAGCCATCTTGAAGAAGCTATTCGAATTGGGTGTCGAAGTTCGCGGGCACCTCTTATTCGCTGTGCCGGAGGCCGAGGAGCGAGACGCCTTTGCTTGGCTTGAGCGGGTCGGACTTATGTCGATGATTAGGGAGACCGCTCAAGGCCTCACGCGCACATCCGCAACAGAACTCGACATAGCGCTTGAGAAGATCGACACCCGCTATGTGGAAATCTGGCGGACGGAAGCCGGGCTCAAGTCCTATGGGCAGGCGGTCACCGACGTGGTCGAGTCGCGCGCGGACGAAGGCGAACGTTTCGACATGAGCGTGGAGGAATGGCTGGCGTTTTCAAAACGCGCTTCCTTCTACGAAGTGCGTGAGCGGGCAAAGTCCATGGGTATCCAGGTCGTATGGGATTGCGAGCTGCCCAAGACGCCGGAGGGCTTCTATCAAATTCAGAGCGGGATCGACTTTGCCATCCGTAGATCGCTGGCGGTGGCGCCCTTTGCGGATATCTTGTGGATGGAGACCAAGACGGCAAATCTGGAGGATGCCAGAACATTCGCGAAAGCAATCCATGCAGAATATCCCGACAAAATGCTGGCCTACAACCTGTCGCCGTCGTTCAACTGGGACACCACCGGCATGAGCAACGAGGAAATGCGGCAGTTCCCGGAGGAACTCGGGAAGCTCGGGTTCGCCTTCAACTTCATCACCTACGGGGGACACCAAATCGACGGCTTAGCCGCCGAGGAGTTCGCGACAGCGCTCAAGGAGGACGGGATGTTGGCACTGGCGCGGCTGCAGCGCAAGTTCCGGCTGCTCGAGTCTCCCTATCGCACACCCCAGGCGCTTGTGGGAGGAGAGCGGCTGGACGGCGCGTTGATGGCTTCGTCGGGGCGAACGGCCGCAACGAAGGCGATGGGCAAGGCATCGACACACTACCAGCACTTGGTCCAGACCGAAGTCCCGCCCAGGCTGCTGGAGGAGTGGATGGCGGAGTGGAGCAAGCATTGGGCGTACCCAGCGAAGATTCGAGTCGAGTTGCGCCCGCACACCGCGGGCTCGGAGCTGCTGGAATTGAGCCTGCTCGATGAGCCGAGCGGCCAAAAGCTCGCCAACATCGTTTTCGCCACGATCCAGGACCGTCGCGGGCGGAACCTTCTTTCGGTGCGCGACCAGACCACAAAAGGGCCACTACGCAAGAAGCGAATGATGATGCTTATCCAACTGTTTTTGATTCACCGCTACAAGGCTAGTTCCGTGCACTACCTCACACCGACCGAGGATAACGAGTACCAAACGCAGAAGATGAAGGATCTCGGAATCTTCTCAGATGTGAACACGGAAGTTGGGCAAATCATCGTTGCGAACGTCAACAAGCCCGTTGTGGACGAGCTACTCAAGCCGGACCGGGCTGCCCTGCTGCAGCTGATCCAAAAAATATCGCCCTCCCCCGTGCAGCCATCGACGGCAGCCCACCATCACTCTTGACACATTTTGTCGGCATCATGGCAATCAGAGTCGAGGGAGGATCGGCTAACCGATTGAAATCACAGGTGGGGAGTTGGTAGCGATACCGGGAGTCGAGGCTCCAGCCCGTTGGATTTTGCCTAAAAAATTGCTTTTCACTAACCTTTCCGCGCCGAGGATCGCTTTTTCAATCCTGGCCGGTCCAGTCCGACTGCAATTTTGGTGGGTGCATCAACGTTTGCATCACCACGCAGTACTGCTCGGTTTTCTCGCGCAGTCCGCGCAATTGTTCCGCGGTCGCCTTCGGTGCGGCCACATCGAAGTGAACCAGAATGCTCTCGAATCCTACGGGCACATCCCTCGCTATACCGAGCGTGCCTCGCAAATCCATTTTTCCTTCGACGGTTACCTCGATGCGTTCGGTCGGTACGCCCATAGCAGCGGCGACCATCTGGCAGGTGATCTGAGCGCATGCCGCTAGCGCCCCGAGCAGCAGGTCGCCCGAACACGCGCCCGTGCCTGTGCCTCCCACTCCCTTATGCGCCTCGGCGCTGTAAATCGCGCGTCCAATGTCGACCGAGCATGCAATCGGCGCATCTGTCTGAGAACCCTTGGCTCGCAGCGTGATTTGCGACGCGCTCGGATCGTTGCGGTATTGTTCCTTCAGCGGCTTCTGAAGCGTTCGAAGGTCCATTGGAGATTCGCTCCTTAACGATGGCGCCATTTGCTCTGGTTTTCGTTGTGGCTTGAAACCAATTGGCCCCGATGCTAGCATACTGCTCTCGTGCCCAAATTCGTCATCGAACGGGAAATCCCCGGCGCCGGTAATCTAAGCGACGCCGAACTTCGAGAAATCTCCAGGAAGTCGGTCGGTATTCTTGCCTCGATGGGTCCGCAGATTCAGTGGCTCCACAGTTACGTGACGGGCGACAAGGTTTATTGCGTCTACCTCGCTCCGGACGAGGGCCCCATCCGCGAGCACGCCCGTCAGCTGGGCATTCCCGCCAATCGAGTTTCGGCCGTGCGGCGCCTCTTAGACCCGTCAAGCGCGGAATAGGTTGCGGTTCGGCAGCATTGGGCACTAGGAAGAAGCTCCCACGCCCAGCACCTCCTCGATGGCCTTCTCCGTCGGTGTGGCCCAACCTTCTGACCACGCAACTGCCACTGCGGCCTCCGACAGTGATTTTCGCGCCGGATCGAGCAGTGCTTCGAGTCTGGTTTGGTCCGCAGGCGAACGGGGCGCGCCGATATCTTGGCGCAGCGCGCGCGCGGCGCCCGCGAGCCGCAGTGCACGCTGCGGCTGTGATTGAGCGGCCGCCAGGCATGCAAAACATTCCAGCAGGCGCGCAATGCCGCGCTTATGTCCTAGTTCCTGGAAAATCCTGAGGCTTTCTTTATACAGAGAATCCGCGGTGGCGCATTCTCGCTGCTCCCTCGCCAGAGTCCCCAAATCTGCCAGCGTTGTCGCGATGCCCCAGCGATCGCCAAGCTCGCGAAACATTGCCAAACCCTGCTGGTAAAGCGTGCGTGCGGCCGCGGATTCACCCTCATCGCGAGCGATGTCTCCTTCGTTGTTCAGCGACCAAGCAACTCCGTTCTGATCTCCCAGCGCACGAAATATCGAGAGACACTCGCCGCATAAGGCTCGCGCGCGAGAATAGTCTCCTTGCAGCTTGACCACATTCGCCAGGTTGCTCAACGCCCGAGCGATAGCCTTTTGATCTCCCAGTTCCCTCCAAAGCGCTAGGCTTTCCTCGAACAGGGGATGCGCTACGACGAGGTGGCCTTGGATTCGCGCCGAAGTCCCTAGCGCATTCAGCGAAACGGCCGCGCCCTGCTTATCTCCCAGTTGTCGCGCAACCTCCAAACTCCCCCTCATCAAGTTTTCTCCCGCCGCATAGTCTCCCTGTCCGTCGGCGAGTACGCCCGCGGCGAAAAGCACGCGCTCGCGTGCCTTTGTGGGAGCCGCCGCTTGCGGCATCTTTAGCAGTTTGGCGAGCCTATTCCGACCCTCGATCAAATACTCGCGCGTTTCCCAGAAGCGAAACAGCGCGGCGCCGAGGCGCAATCCCCACTCTGCATCGCCCGTCTCGGTGAGCCACTCGAGTGCGGCGCGAAGATTGTCGTGCTCCAGTGCGAAACGTTCCAGCCATTCGGCTCCGTCCGCGTCGCTCTGTTCACTGGCTTCTTCTTCCGCCAGCACTAGGCAATACGCAGCGTGCGCTCGGCGCGTGGGTCCGTCCTCGCCGCTTTCCTTCAGTTTTTCTCGCGCGTATTCGCGAATCGTTTCTAGCATCAGAAAACGCGATTCGCCATTCTTCTGCTCGATCTGATGGACCAGGCTTTTGTCCACCATGGACGCCATGCCGTCAAGCAGGTCGAGGTCCAGATCGCTTTTCGTGTCGCAGACGGCCTCGACACCCTCGAGCGTACATCCGCCCACAAACACCGAAAGTCTTCGAAAGAGCTTCTGCTCGGTGGGGTTCAGCAGGCCGTAGCTCCAATCGATGGTTGCTCGCAGCGTCTGTTGCCGTTGCGGCAGATCGCGTGCGCCGCCCGTCAATAACTGCAACCGGCTGGTCAACCTCGTGCGCATCGCCGCGGGTGACAGTACCTTCACTCGGGCGGCGGCCAGCTCAATTGCGAGCGGCAGCCCGTCGAGCCCCGCACAGACTTCGATCACGGCGGGCGCGTTGTGCCGGTCGAGCTCGAAATCCGACTTGGCCGCGAGAGCGCGTTCCACGAACAGGGCCACCGCCGGATATTGCGCCAGCGCTTCAAGTCCCGGCAAGGATCGCAGATCTGGCACCGCAAGCGCCGGCACCGGAAACTCATGCTCCCCGTAGACATGCAGCGCCGCGCGGCTTGTGACCATGATTTTGAGATGGGGGCTGGCGGTGAGAAGCTCGGTCAGCTGCGGCGCCACCTGAACCAGATGCTCGAAGTTATCCAGTAGGAAAAGCATCGGCGCGCGCAGCGACTCGCGCAGGCTCTTCGTCAGTATTTCCAGCGGCGAGTGTGCCCCGGCTTCCCTGATTTTGAGCGTCTGAAGAATCGCCGGTATTACTAGCCCAGGATCGTTGATCGCAGAAAGCGGCACGAAATGGGCTCCGCTCGGAAACTGTTCGTCCAGCTCCCTTGCAACCTCCACCGCGAGGCGGGTCTTGCCGATTCCTCCGGGTCCCGTTACGGTCACCAAGCGTACGTCAGGACGCAGCAAAAGTTCTTTCGCAGCCGCGACGTCCTTCTCGCGCCCCACCAACTTCGTCCGCTGCACGGGAAGATTCGTCGGGGGGATCTCCCCTTCCTCCTGTGCGGATTTCCCGGCGGGCTTCGACTCGGGCTCGATCACCACTGCCGTGGTTCGTCCTGAGTCGAAATCGCGTCTCAACCGGTACAGATCGGTACGGATTTCAGCGGCGCTTTGATATCGCAGCCGGCGCTCTTTCTCGAGCGCTTTGTGGATCACATCCTCTAGCTTTGTTGGAAGGTCAGGATTCAAGCGCACGGGCGGCAGGGGTCGGCGATTCAAAATTGCATCCGTGATCAACCCCGGCGTTTCGCCGCGGAAGGGGAGAACGCCCGTCACCGTCTCGTAGAGCACCACGCCAAAAGAGAAAATGTCGGTGCGCACATCCAGTTCTTCGCCCCGGACTTGTTCAGGAGACATGTACGGAATGGTACCGATGGCCGATCCAAATCGAGTCAGCCGTTCGAGGTCGGTGGCTGTTTCCATCAACGACGGATTCATTGCGCCGCCCTCTGGCACCTGCTTCGCCAACCCAAAATCCAGAATCTTCGTTCGTCCGCTCTTGGTCACGAAAATGTTGGCAGGTTTGATGTCCCGGTGAATCACTCCCTTGGCGTGCGCCGCATCCAGGGCGTCGGCGATCTGGATTCCCCACTCCAGCACCTTTCCGACAGGCAGAGGCTTCCCGGAGATGCTGTGTCTGAGCGTCTGACCTTCGAGGAACTCCATGGCAATGAAGTGCAGTCCATCACGATCGCCCACGTCGTAAACGATGGCGATGTTAGGGTGGCTCAGTTTTGCCAGCGCGAGCGCCTCTTTGTGAAAGCGCTTCCGGGCGGCTTCGTTGTCGAACATGCCCATCGGAAGGACTTTGATCGCTACGTCACGTTCCAATCGCTCGTCACGCGCGCGATAGACCACACCCATGCCGCCTGCCCCGATACGTTCGACGATTTCGTATGGCCCGAGCTTCGTGCCGGACTGCACGACTTCATACCATCTCGCAACCGGACCCTCGACCAACTTGGCTTCGCCTTGCTCGTGCGCGGTGATCAAAGATTCCACTTCCTGGCGCAGCGTCGGCTCAGCGCACGCCCGATCGAGGTAGGATTTCCTCGCGGCCGGCGTCAGTGCGAGGGCGTCCGCAAGAACCTTTTCCACTTCCTGCCGGCGCTCGGGCGTCATTCCCATTTGATCGATAGGAGCAAGTTTCGGCAGTTCGACGACTGCGTTGGGTCCAGCCGGAGAACTGGATGAAGCAGCACTCTACCGTTGGATTATACCCCTGAAAATATCAATGTCCGCACCTAGTAGGGTCGGGAATTGGCGCAGCGGGCCGGTGGGTCGGAGGTTCTCCGTGGCCCCGTTTCCAGCCCCGCCACCGAAACACAAGAAGACAAGAAGTCCGCCCTTCTGGCGGTGTTTTCTGCTAAAAAGACAATTTCACGGCAGAGGGCAGGCGGCCTTCGCTGCCGTTCAGGAAACAACAGCCGCGCCCTTAGGAGCAGACAACACGCAGGTTTCCGCTACCGAGTGCTAGAGAAGACACTGTCGGGGTAGATGGATTAGGACTCGGACCCGAGGTATTCGCCAACGAGCGCTGCGGCGTATTCACACACCTTCCGTTCTTCCGGGCCAAAGGCAGCCCGGAAGTGAGAGTCGATATCGAGTTCTCCGGCAACCTTGCCGTGCACAAAAACAGGCACAACGATTTCGGACTTGGTCTCCAGCGAGCAAGCGAGATAGCGGGGATCGGAGTTGACATCGTCGACGACAATGGTTTTGCCGGACGAAGCGGCGGCGCCGCAAATACCTTGGTTGAGCGGAATGCGGGTGTGCGGGGTTATGGCACCCTGGAAAGGTCCAAGAACCAGAACGTCGCGCTCGGCATCCTTTTGGAGCACGTAGAAACCGACCCAATTGAAGCGTGTGAGTTTTTCATGAAGCAACGCGACAATACCGCGCATGAGGGCCTCGGCAGAACGAGAAGTTTTTGCCAGTGCGTCGAGTTCGGGAATCAGCCCTGCGAGTTTCGTTTGTGTGGTAGCCACGCACGGTAGTCAACCACAAGTGGGCGGCCGATGGCAACTGGGGTGGTTTGACAGGACTAAACCGCGCGAGCGAAGGGCAGAATCACAGATCTGCAACGACGCGTTCGGAATCTTTTGGGGCACATAAGGATTGGTAGCGATACCAGGATTGGTATGCACCACTTTCCATCGAAACCATGGTGGGAACCTAGACGAGGCGCGAAGCCCACGCCAGAATTTTGGCGCGAGCTTCGCGTAACCGCGAAAAGGAATATAGCCCGGAATTCAAATCAAGGCCGCGCCAGCCGGTTGCTAGCGCCACTTATCGATGGAGGCGCTGGTCACATAGCTAAAATCGCCGCCGGCCCAGTACGTGTTTGTTTCCCCGCCCATCACGATTATCTCAATGGAGGACTTGGGGTTGGGATCGGGCGGCGCGCCAGGACGGCCACGGCGGTAGAAGCGCTGGAATGGAATCTCGCCGTCGCCCATCTTCAGATACGAGGCGTACGGCTCGACGCCTGCCTGGGCCTGCTTCAACTCGTTCCGGTGCGTGTCCCAATAGAGCCAACCCGGCGTCTTCGAGTTCTTCGACCAGTAGTCGCTTAACTCTTCCTTCGAGTTGTATCCGTGGTCCTTCGCTTCGCGGGCGACGGTCGGATCGAGCAGCAGCGTGGCGGCGCTGGTGCCGAAAGAGAAGAAATGCGTCAGCCAGTTCTTGATCAGTTCGTGGTAGGGCAGAGCGCTGAACCAGGCGACGTTGTTCAGGCTCCAGCCGCTGAAGATGCTCACGACGCTCTCGTCGGCCTTGAAGCCCTTTTGCACGTGGAACGGCTTCCAGCCGTCTGGCAGCCTGTTTTCTGTTTCCGCGATGCAGAGGTTGTTGTAATTGAAGTTGGATCCCAGGCTGCCCAGGTAGGTGAGTCCGGGCACGCCGCAGCCACCGAGGTTCTTCGAAAGGATCGTCCAGGCGCGGCCGATGGTGGCATTGGGTTCGGCGAACGGGCCCATCGCGCCGATGCCGTAGTTCATCTTGATTTGGTCAACGATGGGACCGTTCAGCAGCACCATGCGGGAAAAGGACGACGTCGAGCTAAATAGCGCTGGCTGGCCCGTAGCAGAGATCGCGAGAATCACGGGGAAGTATTCCGGACTCGCGCCGGCCATGACAGCATTGATGGCCACGTGCTTGACCGTGAACGACCACGAAGGTTGCGCGCCCTGGGCGGCGCTCAATTTGCCGATGACCTCGTCGGGCTTGTGGCTCGTGCCCTTCAGCATCGCCTCCACCTTTTCCTCGGTGGGAAGGATGATGGGCATGAAATCGGTCAGGTTGTTGTCGCAGTACAGCCGCTGCAGCTCATCCTGAGTGCCCACGTAGGTGGGCGGGCCAATATCCGGATGGATGGTGCCGGTTTTCTTCTCGTCCGCGGTCAGAGGTTGCGTCAACGCGGCAATGATTTCTGGCATCAGCGGCTTGTTGGTAACCGGATCGTTGCCCTCCAGGACCTTGTACATCTCCTCGTCCGATTTGTTGGTCATCGGGTGAGGCAGGAAGCAGACGCGCTCGAGAGGCATGCCGCGGTTGGCGGCGTTGGATTTCGCCAAATCCTTGAAGGCGATTGTGACCAGGGGGGCGGTCGGGAAACCCATCTTTTCGACTTGGACGCAGTGACCGACGGTCGCTGGGGTGCAGGTGCTTCAATGCCCGTATGCCATGATCATGGCGTTGCCGCTGGCCTTGATTTCCGCCATGAGCTTGGGGTCATCATCGAAATACGATCCGGCTTTCAGACGGTACACCGTCTTCACACTAGGCATGTTCTTCTGGAACCAGATCGCGATTTGGTTCAGGAAGCGGTCCGCTCCTGCAAATCCATCCGACACCAGGTAGATGGTCTTGCCGTCGAGCGTATCCAACCTTGGCGCCATCGGAATCAGCTGAACCGCCGGAGGCATACCCTTCGGATTCAGCGTCTCGATCTTGAGTTCGGATACCGGGACCGCCTTCTTCTTGAGATTCGGTTCCGCGATCGCCGGAGACCCAGCCAATACCGCAGGCGAAACTCCCAGCAGCGACAGAATCTTCCGCCTGTTGATTTTCATCTTTGCGAACTCCCTGCTTTTGGTGTCCCTTTAGTTCTTAGTGAGCCGATGATACCACGGACGCCTGACTCATAAGACTCCCGCGGTCTCAAATTGGTTACGGAACCCCAGCCGGGGTGCCGGGCTGGGGTTCAAGGGGGAGGAGGGAATTGCGAGCTAGAACGTATAGATCAACGTCGAATTGCAGGCGTTTCAGGCAATTCTCCGGCGGGTTTGCGCTGCCGAATAGATTTTCACCGGGTTCACCCGCTTGATCTTTCCAAGTTCCGCCTTCTTGATTGGGCCTTTCCCCTCGGACAGACCGAGGGTGATTCTGACCATTTGGTTTAGGTGTGACGCCTTCCGATCCGCTGTGCGCTTGTCGTTGCCGGGGTTTTTCAGGAACCTGTGCTCGTTGCCGTGCTTCATGAGCCGATTTCGAAAGTCCATTAAATGGTCGTGATCGATCTCGTCCACGAAGCGCCGAATTGTCCATTTCTCAAACTGCCGAAGGGCCTGTCTGTGCGACTTCAGTGTGTCCGGCTCAAACGTGACCTCTATGCTGTGCAGCAGCCTTCCTCTTCAGAGGGTCGGGGCGTTCGAAGCCATCAGCTGTGTCTTCCAGATGACGCTCTTTCGCCCTTGCGGCTTTCACTGCCGTTTCGAAATTTCCTTTGACCCTCTGCTCGCGCTTCTTGCCGCCCTCCGTCCACACCAAGTAGAACTTGCCTTTTGCTCCGCTTCGGATGGTTTGAACTTGTCTTTCGGGGTCCGGAGATTGCAACTCCAACGCCAGCGCCCTGCGGGGCTTTTGATTCGTTCCCGGATGCCTACAGTCGTGTTTGCCATGCCCTATAATACTTTCAGGGCAAAGCCTCGATTGTTTGGGACAAATTTGGGACAAGCCCAAAGCGGACTATCAACCTTGGTCTAATGAATCACTTAGGAAGGGTTGGTAGCGATACCGGGATTCGAACCCGGATTTTGGCCTTGAGAGGGCCACGTCCTAACCCTTAGACGATATCGCCGCCTAAGAAAGCTTCGACTGGGAGAGCCCGTGGAAGCACCCAAGATTTTCGCACGCCTACATTGTCCGCGCAAGAATCCTCGACTCGCGCAAGAATTTGCGAAGCGGCTGTCTGCTGGGAATGCTAGAATGCCCCGTCTGAATGGAACGTGCAGGTGAAATTCTGGGCAAGGTGCTACGGCGCCTCGAGCGTCCCGAAGCTGCGCTCGCGTGGCTTTCGAGCGCGTGGCCCTCGATCGTGGGTCCGTCGCTGGCGATGCACGCCCACCCCGTGCGGTGCATGGCGGGCTGTCTGGAACTGGCCGTAGACGGTCAAGGGTGGCAGCAGCAGCTCGAGACCATCAGCCATGAACTCTGTGGCCGCATCAATCGTGCCTGGGGAGCACGGCTCGTGCGCGAAGTGAAGTTCGTTCCCGAACCCATGGCGAATCGGCCGCCACGCGAGGCCGACAACGAGCACACTCCTTTCATTCGCCGCCGCAGGTAGTGCGCCAGCGCCTTCGCTTCCCCCGCTTGCATTGCGATCCGATTCTACTAAGATAATTCGATGAAGATTAGTCGCGAAGACGTGGTGAAAGTGGCCGAACTGGCGCATCTCGGGCTCTCCACGGCTGAAATCGACACCTATCGCGAGCAGCTCGACCGGATTCTTACCTATGTCGAAAAACTCAAGAAGCTCGATATTTCGAAGGTCGAGCCTATGGCGCAGGTTTTGCACGTAGCCGCGACGCCGGGTCGAGAAGAAAGCCATCCTGAACTTCGCGAGGATACCTTGCTGGTTTGCGACGTCTCGGAACCGGTGCTTGCCCAAGCTCCGGACGCACAAGCTCCCTTCTTTCGCGTTCCCCGGGTGATCGACCGGTGACGTCATCCAACTCATGGACTGTCGCAAGCGTGCGCTCGGCACTCCAGGCCAAACAGATCTCCGCGCGCGAGCTCGCTGCGGAATTTTTTTCGCGCATTAAGAGTCGTAATCCTGAGTTGAATGCTTACCTAACGCTTTCGACCGAACGCGCCTTCGCTCAAGCCGAGCGGATCGACGCAGCCATCGAGAAATCGGAGACTCTGCCCCCGCTCGCGGGAGTGCCCATCGCCATCAAGGACGTGATCAGCACGCGTGGCCTGCGAACCACCTGCGCCTCGAAAATGCTCGAGAACTATTCCCCTCCCTACGATGCGACTGCCGTCGAGCGGCTTGACCGAGCGGGAGCTATCTTTCTCGGCAAGACGAACTGCGATGAGTTTGCCATGGGCGGGTCGAACGAAAACTCAGCCTTCGGACCGGCACGCAATCCGGTTGCGCTCGATCGTGTCCCAGGGGGCTCGAGTGGTGGATCAGCGGCAGCTGTGGCAGCGCGCCTGGCGGTGGCAGCGCTCGGAACTGATACCGGTGGTTCGATCCGCCAACCCGCTTCGTTCTGCGGCGTGACGGGACTGATGCCTACCTACGGCCGGGTATCGCGTTATGGCTTAGTCGCGTTCGCATCCTCACTCGATAAGATCGGAGTATTCGCGACTAGCATTGGCGACGCCGCCGCTCTCCTTGCCGTGATCGCCGGGCACGATGGCAATGATTCGACTTCAGCCGCCGTCCCGGTGCCCGACTACGGTGCGGAAGCGGAAAAATCGGTCGAAGGCCTACGGATCGGCGTGCCCGAGGATTACTTCGGTCCGGGCCTTGACCCCGAGGTGAAGGAAAAGGTCTACGCTGGGATCGCGGCGCTCGAGCGCCTAGGCTGCCGCAGGATTGCGCTGCAAATGCCCCACACCGACTACGCCATCGCAACCTACTACATTCTTGCGACTGCCGAGGCTAGCTCGAACCTAGCTCGATACGATGGCGTGCGCTACGGTCTGCGCGTTCCTGGCTCGACGCTTACCGAGATGTACCGCAAAACCCGCGAGGGCGGTTTTGGACCCGAGGTAAAACGCCGCATCATGCTCGGCACCTACGTGCTTTCCGCAGGCTACTACGATGCGTACTACTTGCGGGCGCAGCGGGTCCGCTCGCTCATCACACAGGATTTTACAGACGCGTTCCGAAAAGTGGATGCGATCATCACGCCAACCGCGCCGACTCCCGCGTTCCGTCTGGGCGAAAAGGCGTCCGACCCGCTCGAGATGTATCTGGCAGACATCTACACAGTCACTGGTTCGCTTGCAGGAGTTCCTGGCATCTCCGTCCCTTGCGGTAAGAACAAGGCAGGGCTCCCGGTAGGAATGCAAATCTTCGCCCCGCATTTCGGCGAAGGAACTCTTTTCCGAATCGGCCGTGCATACCAGGCCGCTTTAGACTTGGAGAGTGAGCGATAGAGTCTCACCCTTTGTCCGTTCCCGTTTTGCTACAGGCTTCCCACCTCGTTATCCGAAGATCCGCAATGTTACAGACGGAGGGGCGAATTCCTGGCGAAGCGAAGGCGCAGAAAAGGCTTCCGCTAGAGGCAGTCCAATAGGTCCTGTGCGCCTGGTACCGAACGACTATTGCCGAAGCACAGGGCAGCACCTAAGCTGAGGTCAGCATCTGAAGAACCGAGAGGCCACACCATGGTCCGCGTTAAGTCAAGCCAGAAGTTCTTCACCGAGGAAGAGGCGATCAACCTGACCGGGATTTGTGCCAAGCACCTTCGCAGTTTGGCGGAGACAAAACATCTCGGTTCGATGGCTGTCGCGGCAGACTCGGCGGTTCGAAAATGGCTCTTCACAATTTCGGACCTGATGATCATGGCTGTCCTCCATCCCCGTTGCGAGCACTAGCTTCCGGGGCCGTAAGCACCACCCCACAACCCGCCGTCATTCTCGCCCAGCATGTTGTAGCTCCCCTTGCTCGGGCGTATGCTGGCATTTGTCAGCATTTCTTCGCGCCATGCGGCCCACACGCTTAAAACGGCGAGACGATCTGAGCCGGAATCAGCACGGCGGCCGATCGTTGGCCGGCCGGTCGGCCCGAAGCCCATGGACTTGGACTTTGCCCGTGCTGCTTACTCTGGCTTGGACCGCGCCTTTCGATGCTCAGCAAACAGGATCCTCGCCTGCCGTGGCAGCGGCCAATGGACAATCCTCGAACTCCCCCGCGCTTCCACGGGGTCAGAAGCTCGTGCTCAAGGACGGCAGTTTCCAACTCGTACGGGAGTACCAGATACAAGGCGATCGAGTTCGCTATTACAGCCTGGACAGTGGTTCTTGGGAGTTTGTTCCCACCAATCTCGTCGACTGGGATGCCACTAAGAAGCTGGAAGCAGAAGAAAGTCAGCGCGATGCGGCCACTGTCGCGAAGGTGCGCATACAAGAAGAAGCACGCGTCATTGCGCCGCTCGATATTGACGCGAGTCTTGAGGTGGCCCCGGGCGTGTTTCTGCCGCCCGGTGTGAACCTGTTCGTTTTTGACGGAACCTCTGCGGTTCCTCTGCCGCAGGCGCAAACCAGTTCCAAGGTCTCCAAAGAGAGGCTACTCGAGCAGGTGATGGTGCCTATACCCATCATTCCCTCGCGCCAGGACGTGTCCGTTCAGGGAGCTCGCGCGAAATTCCGTTTGCACAATCGTCAGCCCGAATTCTACCTTCGCACTGCCGGCCCCCGCGAACCAAACCTGGAACTCGTCCGCGTAAAGCCGCACGGTGATAGCCGACTCATCGAACACGTGGACGCGCTGTTCGGAGAGAAGCAGGAGATGCGGGATGCCCTTCCGATGCAGAAGTGGCCCGTGGCCCAAGGCGTCTATCGCTTCACTCTCAGCCAGGCGCTTGCGCCGGGCGAATATGCCCTTGCCCAAACGCTTGACGAGGAAGGCATGAGCTTGTACGTCTGGGATTTTGGCGTCGATCCGGGTCCAGAGACGACCGCGGCTCCCAGAGCGAAGTAGCTAGCGGTGCACTCACCCGACCTGCGCCGGCTGCGATTTCAAAACGTCGGCCAGCAGGTCAGCCAGCGCGGCAACGTGGAAGGGTTTCTGTAGAATCGCTGCGCCAGCTCGGCGGTAGCGCTCGGCTACGGCCGGGTCGAACAGATCCCCCGTCATGAAGATGAACCGCGGCATCCTGTCGGACAGCTCGAGGCGCAATCGTTCAAAAAGCTGCTCTCCATTCATGCCTGGCAGATTGAAATCACAGATGATGATGTCGCATACCCTCGTCCTAAGGCGAGCAAGAGCAGCCTCCGAACTCCCGAACGCCTCGACATACATCCCTCGCGTCAAAAGTCCTTCCTGCACGATCTCTCGGATGCTTTCCTCGTCATCGATCAGAATCACGCTGTGTCCGCTAAGCGCTCCGATGCTCGCCAGTGCCGGTTTCGGCGAAGAAGGAGGCCTGAATTGGGGTGTGGAAACCGCGTCGGGCGTAATCGGCAGCAGAATGTGAAACGTGGCGCCGGCACCGAACTCGGATTCGGTTTCGATGCGTCCGCCGTGTTCTTTGACGACCGCCAGGCAGATGGCGAGGCCGAGGCCGCTGCTTCCTCCTGGCCGCTTTGTCGTGAAGAACGGATCGAAAATCTTGCCGACCGCCTCGGGCGCAATGCCCACGCCGTCGTCGGTAAATGACACCCGAACGTAGGTGCCATCGACGGAAAGCTTGACCGAAAGGGTGCCGTGGTCGCGCGCAGCGGAGATGGCCTGCGCCGCGTTGACGACGATATTCACAAACACTTCCTTGAGAAGCCTTGGATCGCCCTCGACTCGGGGTAGACCCTCGGACGATTGGAGCGTCACGCGAATCTTTCTCTGATCGAGCGCTGCCCGTTCGTGTTCGAGCACTTCCTTGACGATATCGCCGAGAGGAACTCTGGCCCGGCCGAGCGCGACCGGGCGAGAGAAGGTCAGCAGGTTCTGGACAATCGTCGCTGCGCGGCGGGCCTGCTTCAGCACGAGATCGACCTGTCGGCGAGTGGCATCTTCCTGAGCGCGCTCCCTCAAGAGGTCAGCGACACCTAAGATGGCCGTGAGCGGATTGTTGAGCTCGTGAGCCGCTCCGACCATCATCTGCCCCATGGCGGCAAGCTTCTCCTTTTGAACGAGCTGCTGTTCGATGCGCCTTGATTCGGTCACATCCTGGCCCGAGGAAACCACGCCAATGATTTCACCATTTTGGTCATAGAGCGGGCTGGCATTAATCTGCATCGACCGCCATGTCCCATCAATGTGCTGGGCTCGAATCTCGATCTGTTCCTGGCGCTTGCGACCAGAAATCATGTTCTGAAACATTTCGGCAAGTTTATTCTGGCTTTCCCGGTCGGCCCGCTGGCCAATCGGCTTCCCGACATATTCCTCCGCAGGCAATCCCAAAATGTCCTTGACGCGCTCGCTCACAAACGTGAATCGGCCTTCGCGGTCCAGAACCATGACCAGGTGAGGAAAACATTCAATGAGCCTTCGTGCAAATTCCTGCTCCTGGTGCAGCTGCTTTTCGATTTTGCGAGCCTCGGTAATGTCGCGCGCCGCACTCACCACACCGGTTATCTTCCCCTTCTCATCGAAGAGCGGACTCGCAGTAGCCAAAAGAGTGCGCCAGCTGCCATCCTGATGTGGAGCGGTGAACTCAAGCTGCGCGCGGCTGGTCTCGCCGTTCAAGATGCTTTCAACCATCCTTTCGAGCCTGGCTCGGTCTTCCGGATTCGCGCGAGTACCGATCTCGGCGCCGACGTACTCTTCCGGGGCACGGCCTAGAATCTGTTTCACTTGTTCGCTGACAAAAGTGAACCGTCCACGGCTGTCGAGAACAAGGATCAGATCGGGGAAATTCGCGACGAGCCGGCGGCGCAACTCCTGCTCCTCGTGAAGGCGCCTTTCGATCTCGGCGTGTTCGGTGACGTCGCGGGCCCATCCCGTGATCGACGTCACCTCTCCATTTTCCGATACGGTGTGAAACCAACAGAGGAAATGGCGAAATTCCTTCTCC
>CAYOXF010000016.1:0-37009 GCA_964407845.1 uncultured Acidobacteriaceae bacterium
ATCAAACCACATCCATCATCCTCGAAAAAATTCTGATGGGGCCCCTTCTGCCGGCGTGGTCGCGGGTGGCTATTTCGCCTCGCAGGGTGTGGGATTCCAGCCCGATGCATCAGGAAGCTTTTTGAATTGGGAACTGGTCAAGTAGGGCTGAGCCAGATACTCGGGATCGGTGACGAGGGAGGTCACAACCAGCCAAGAATCACCATTCGGTTCATAAAAACTGTCGAAATACTCCTCCACGACTGTGTCAGACCCGTAGGGCACTCCATTCTTTCGGATGTAGCCTGGTCGTAGATCCTTGGTAATGACTTTCAAATAGCCTTCGTCGAGCCGCGCCCTCGGCGCACCTCCCGTCGCAACGACGGGGCCTAGAAATCCTCTGGGCCTCAACCCCTCCCAGCTTGCCGCCGAATACCCTTGCCAGGAAGGAGCCTCACCCTGCGGCGGCTCTGACACACCGAAGTGAAAAAGCCGAATTTGCCGTCCGGCATCGGTCTCAACTCGAAGCGTGGTGTCGTTGTCCCAACTGATGTGCAAACGCGTGGGGACGCGCATGATGGCCCCGGCTCCGTAGGACTTACATTGCTCGCCGGCCGCCTCGTCCTTGGCCGGATCCCAGGACTGCGCGATCTGTTGGCCTGCCGGCGTCAGAAAGATTCCGGGATAGTCTCCCTTATCCGGCGTGATCATCCGATAGCGCCAGTCCTCGGTGATAATAGAGACCCAATATCCTGCCAGATCAATCGGAGCAGCCGCTTTGGGATTGGGGGGAGCAGCGGAGGGTGCAAAACCGATCTGCGCGTTCGAAGCAGGCGTCGCCAGCAAGACCCACGTGACGAGCGCCGCAAGCCCGGCGCCGCCGTCGAACCAATTGATGGACCTCATTCTTCTCTCCGCTGCCTGGCAACGCTTTCCCGTCTCGATTGTGGAGACGAGACAAGAACGTCACATGATCACGCCTTCCCACTTCCATCCATCCGATGGCCGCACAATCTTGTGCAGCCGAATCCTATGCTCGTTGGGATCGCGCCCCGGATTTCCCGTGACGATCACATGGTCGCCCGGCTTGAGCGTGTCGCGCGTTACATGCTCCTGCGTGAGTTGTGCGCCCCCGCCCCACTCTACCGACCACGTCACCACATTGCCTTGATCATCCTTGGACTCTACCTTTACGAACGAATGCGGGTTGCGATACAAGAACTGCGTGAGCGTTCCCTCCACGGTGATCTCTTGGTCCACAAAATAGGTCGCCGCAAAAGAATGATGGGCATAGGCGCGGCCAGCCGTCACGCACAATGCCGACGTCAGCACGAAAAACGCGATGCGTTTCATAGAATCCTCTCCCCGAACCCCCTGGAAATATTATAACGACAAAAATTCGATCCCGGCTCTCCCCGTGTAGCCTACGGCTTGCTAGCGAGGCTCTTATAGACCGCCTCGACGAACATCTCCGTGGTCCAGATGCCGCTGGTCGCCCCATACCGCGGATCGTAGTCGCGCGTGGGCTTGGCTTCCTTCACCTGCTCGAGCGTCATGCCTTTTTTAATCATGTCTTCGACGCGATCGCGAATGATCGTGACCATTTCCTGATAAAAAACGACGTCAGCTATGTCGCAAAGACGTCCGTGGCCGGGAATCACCAGGGTCCCGCCTTCCTGCTCATCCGCGGGAATGGCGATTTCGATGATCCTGTTCAGTCCGGCGATCACGCCCTGGATGTTGCCGCCGCGCTCAAGATCGATGATCGGATATCGGTTGGTCACGAAGATGTCGCCGGTGCTAATTACGTCCGAGCGACGAAAAAAGACCATACTGTCGCCGTCGGTGTGCGCTGCCGGTATGTGAATGATCTCGATGCCTTCATTGTCGAAAAACATCTTCCGCATGGGTGTGGTATAGGTTTCCGTGGGCCAGGCGTGCTCGGGCGTTGGCGCCTGCTGTCCGGTTGGTGCACTCATTCGATCGAGGACAGTTTGGAACGCGATCACCGCGGCTTGATTCCCCGCGCTCGCGCCAATATCCCCAACCACATTTCCGCCTGCGATCGTGCTTCCTGCTTTGGCGATTGCTTCGTTGCCTCCGGTGTGGTCCGGATGAACGTGTGTGTTGATGATGTAGCGAATCGGCTTTTCCGAGATGCTGCGGACAGCGGCCAGTACCTTATCGCTCATCTGTGCCACGCCGGTGTCTACCAGCAGGACGCCGTCGTTGCCCGCCTGCACGGTAATGTTCCCGCCCGCGCCGACGAGCATGTAGATATTCCCCTGCACCGGCAGAATGTGGACTTCCGCCTTCGAGTAGTCGGGTGTCGAGGGCGGATTCTGTTGAGCGCGCGCGTGCGAAGGGGCGCAGACCCAAGCCACAGATAGGGCGGCGGGCAAGATGCCCAGTAATCGCCGCCTTCCCCAAGACCGGTAGATCATCGATTCGTGACCTTCTTCTGGGGACGCGGCAATACCTTCATATCTGCCATTTTCAATTTGTACTCGGGATACATCGTGTCGGCGCCGCCCCTGGCAGCCTCGGGAGGAATACCGTAGTTCGCCGGGAATTCATCAAGAAAAGGATTTGCCCCGATCATGTGGCTCGGAACTTGACCGGCCGGCCGGTCGACCTCGTCGACCACTTCGCAGGGCCAAGGCGCCATCTGCTGCTGGGGCGCGTAGACAAAATCCGTGGTACGAATGAACGGCTCGGTCAAATATACGGGATCATACACGATCACGGCCACCGTCAGGTAATCGCCGTGCCTCATCACGTGCACCCTGGCCGTCGCCAGATCGCTCCGTGGAATTCCATTGCGCCGGATCCAGTTCTCTTTCAGATGGGTCGTGGTGATGACCAAGGTGTTCCCGTCCCATTCGCCCGTAGAAAATCCAGCCCAGGTATGAGCCGCATAGTCTGGCGGATGAGGACGCCCGTCCATCCAGATGGTTTGCTCGGCTCCATAGGCGGAAAGGTGCGTGTGATAGGCAATGACTTTTTGCGTCGCCCGATCCACTTCCTGCCAGATGTGAAGCACCGAGGGGCCGCGCCAACCATAGTCGGAAGCGTGGGCCCGGCATTGATTTTCAGGCAGTTCGATGAGCGTCGCGTCCCAGCTATCGGCTCTTAACCGTGCTGCACCGTTAATCGGCAGTCCCAGGTAGTCGCCGATCTCCGGCCCTGGGATTCTCTCCTCCCAATCCTCGTCGAACCGCGGCGTCCACTTGCCAGACGGATCGGTTTGGGCAGCCACCGGCCGCGCCCAGAGCACAGCCTGAAGAATGGTCAAGATCCCCAATAGTTTGGCCCAAGCTGCCCCACTCATTCCATACTCCAACGACCTAATCGAATGGCTGCTTCGTCAAATCGGCTCAACTTCTACCACAAAAGGAGCGCGCTCTCTCATCGTTTTTCGCGTTCTCGTTGAGACGAAAAACGTCGTGGACGCTCGCGCCGCTAGCCGCGGACCCTCCTCGACCAGTTGTGATACACTCCGGCGCAGAGGTGAAAGGTCATGTCGCTTGTAAAGGGTCTTCATCATATGACGGTGTGTGTGGGTGGCGCTCAGGAGGACATCGATTTCCAGACGCAGATTTTTGGCCAGCGCATGATTAAGCAGACAGTCCTCTTTGACGGTCGCTACGCTCACTATCACCTGTATTATGCGAATGCGGAAGCCGAGCCTGGCTCCGTCTACACGACCTTTCCCTATGGACGCGTGAAAGGTCGCCCCGGTTCCGGACAAATTCAAGCCACGGCTTACACTGTGCCGAAGGGCTCGCTCAAGTTCTGGCTGGAACATCTGAATCGCCACCACATCAAGAACGGCGGCATTCAAGAGCGGTTCGGGCAAAAGTTCATTCGCTTCGATCATCCTTCGGGCATTCAGCTCGAAGTGCTGGAGGACAGCGCTGACCCTCGCAAGGCGTGGAAAACGAAAGAAGTCACTGCCGATGTTGCGACCCGGGGCTTCCATGGCCCTGTGCTTTCGGTCCGCGAAATTGCCGAGACCGAGCGCTTCTTTGTTGATGCTCTCGGCTTCCGCAAGACGGGCCAGGAAGGTGCTTATCACCGCTACGAAATTGGAGAGGGCGGCGCTGCCAAGACAGTCACTCTCTTGCACGAACCGGAGCGCCCGTCCGGCAGTTGGATTTTTGGTGCCGGCACGGCCCACCACATGGCGCTCGAAGTGGAAAGTGACGAAAAACTCACCGAGCAGAAAGGCATTTACGAAGAGCTGGGATACACCGACGCCTCGGAAATCAAAGATCGTATGTACTTCCACTCCGTCTATTGCCGTTGCCCGGGCGGAATTCTGGTCGAGTGTGCGGCCACGGTTCCGGCAGGGTTCGCGGTGGACGAGCCCGCCGATCAGTTGGGACAGAGCTTGCTTCTTCCTCCGTGGTTCGAGCACCGCCGCGCCGAAATCGAGGCGATGCTGGAGCCGATCAAAGTTCCGGAAAGCAATTTTCCAGGCGGAATCAAGAAGGCTCCTGTGCAGGTTCCTGTGGCGAAAGCTCCGGCTGCGACGGCGCCTTCCTCAGGCCCTGAACCCTCGCGACGCACGAGCGCCGTTTTCATCGGCGGTGACACACCGAAAAAGACCTAACCGAACGATCCGTACCGCGGTCTCGAGAATTCCGGCAGCCGCCAGACTTTCTTCAGTACGCCGCGTCGAGCAACCTGGTCACGTCCTCGTGCGTTACGGGCCTGTCGACGACGCCCAGTTTCTCAACCTCGTGAAGCACCGTGGGGACGATCTGGCCGATTTCTGCACGGGGCACTCCCGCCCCGTGGAGCGTTTTTGGCACGTCGAACTGCGCGATGAACTCGGCGGTGCGTTCCGCACACGCCAGCGCGCCCACCTTCGGATGGACCGGATCGAAAGCAAGGCGCAACCCTTCTGCGATCGGACCAAATCGCTCGGGCGCAATCTCTGCCATGAAGCGCATGGCATGGGGCAGAGTGATGCACGACGTCACGCCGTGCGCCACGTTCCATCGCGGGCCAATCTGATGTCCTAGCAGATGCGATATTCCGAAGCGCGTATTCATCGAGCCGTAAATCGAAAACCACGCCGCGAACTGGCAGCGGCCTCGGTGAGCGAGCTGTGCGGCACCGCTGGTGTGGATCGAGGCTGGCAGATGTTCGGTCAGTAGGGTGATGGCCTTGGACGCCAGTGTATCGCTGAGCGGATGGTGGCGGGGCGTATAGATCGACTCGACGGCATGATCGAGAGCGCGCACGCCGGTCGCAATCCAGAGCCACTCCGGAGTCGGAAGCGTGAGAGCTGGATCGGCGATCACCGTGCGCGCCTGCAGCCGGGGATCCGACACGCCTGATTTCACAAGCGTGCTTTCATCCGTCACGCCTCCGGCGTGCGTGTACTCCCCCGCCGAGAGAGTCGTGGGAATGGCGATGTGAATGATCTCGCGTTTGCCGAGAAAGCCGTAGCTTGCCACTTTGCACGTATCGATCGGGCTTCCGCCGCCGAAACTAACGAGGGCATCTGCGTCCATGCGCTCCATCAAGGCGGCGAGCTCGTTAACCGAGCTCCGGGGCACGTGCTGCCGTGCTCCCTTAAATACCGCCACGCATCCGGCGCCGCCAGCCTGCTTTACCGTTTCGAGCAGCATTGAGCCGCCGAGCGTCTTGCCCGTCACCACGATGGCGCGCTTGAGCCCTCGCCGATCGAGCTCTTCGCCGAGCCCAGCGACCTTGCCGGGCCCCGACATCACGCGTTCGAGCCGGCTCAAACTGAAGTCAACGTTCCACGCTTCCACGGGGCGAGAGTATACATCATGCTGTCGTTTCTTCTTGCCCGGGTCCGGCCCGTGTCAAGAAACAGCAAGACTTCTGTCCAGTTCTTGCATAGGCTAGGGCCTTCCTGTAGGAGGCAACGATGATTCGAAGCATCGCGGCTGTGCTTGCGGGGGTGATCGTACTGACGGTCACTTCCTTCGCCATTGAGTGGGCCGTCGATCCGCTGCTGCCGAGACTCTTTCCACAGGAGCTACCCAATCGCTCTGCGCTCGAGACCAATCTCTATGCAGCGCTGTTCATGTATTTCTATACGGCCCTGTGTGTTGCAGCGGGTGGATATGTGTCGGCCTGGGTCGCGCGCCGCTCGCCGGTCGCGCACGCCGTGGCCATGGGCGTCGTGGAACTGGGCCTGACCGTTTGGGCCATGAAAGCCGTCGTCGTCCACGCACCACTGCGGAACTGGATTGTGGGAATCGCGATGGTCGTCCCGGCGGCCTGGTGCGGAGGCCTTCTTCGCCGAAAGCAGGTTACGAAGCGCAACCCGCTTCGGGACTCTCAAGGAGCAGCTGTCGCCTGAACCGTCGTCGTTCGGCTGATTTTCGGTTGCAACGACCGAGCCTCACAGAGTATTTTCTCTGCCGCCTCGAGACCCACGTACACAGGGACTTTCGATGAAGATCAGTACGGAACGCATTCTTACCACACACGTTGGCAGCCTGCCTCGTCCCCAGGAAGTCGTCGACCTACTTTTCGCACAAGATCGCGGCGAAGCGGTTGAAGAGGCCCGATTCAATGAAACGATGCGTCGCGCTGCCGCGGATCTCGTCAAGCACCAAGCTGAGACGGGGATCGATATCGTCAGCGACGGCGAGGTGAGCAAGATTAGCTACGCCACATATATCCGCCACCGCCTGACCGGATTTGAAGGAGATTCGCCACGCCCGACGCCCCAGGACCTCGACGAGTTTCCCGAATACCGCGACCGTCTCGTGAAGAGCGGCCACTCGGCCACCTACAAGCGACCCGTCTGCAAGGGCCCGATCCGGGTGAAGAATCTGAAGCCCGTCGAGCAGGACATCGCGCATATGAAAGAGGCCCTCTCGAAGACCCGTGTGGTCGAGGGTTTCATGAACTCGGTCTCGCCTGGCACGATCGCGGTGTTTCAACCCAACGAATACTACCCGTCACACGAAACCTATCTCGCAGCGCTCGCAGAGGCGATGCGCGAGGAATACGAACTGATCGTCAAGTCTGGGCTGCTGCTGCAGCTGGATTGTCCCGACCTCGCTATGGGTAGACATACGCGATTTAAAAACCTCAGCGACGATGAGTTCCTCCACTACGCTGAGCTGCAGGTCGAAGCCTTGAACCATGCGCTTGTGAATATTCCTGCCGATCGTGTCCGTCTTCATGTTTGCTGGGGCAACTACGAAGGCAGTCATATTCATGATATGGACTGCCGGAAGATTTTCCCCATCGTGATCAAGGTCAAGCCGATGGCCTTGCTCATCGAAGGCGCCAATCCACGCCACGAACACGAATGGGAAGCCTGGACCAAGATCAAGCTTCCCGATGACAAAATCCTCATTCCCGGCGTAATCGCCTCGAGCTCAAACTATGTCGAGCACCCGGAAGTGGTGGCGCAGCGCCTGATTCGGTACGCAAATGTCATCGGCAAGGAGCGAGTGATTGCGGGCAGCGATTGCGGTTTCGGCACCTTCGCGGGTTTCGGACCTGTCTATCCCTCGTTTGCCTGGATGAAGTTCCGCTCGCTTGCCGAAGGAGCCCGCCGGGCGTCAGAGAAACTCTGGGGTCGCGCGCACTAACCGAATCTGCCACCGCTTGAAATCGAGGCTTCGCAAGATTCCACGTGTTCTCGTGCTTGCACTTCACCCGCGGTTGAGTAGAATGGCGCCCGTGAAAGAGCGGCCCGGGCACGGCTCTATCCAATCTCTGCGGACCCGAGGCATTAGCTGGGAGGTGCTGTCATGGACCGTCGATCGTTCATCGGTTTGGGGACACTGGCAGTGAGCACACTGGTCGGCGGCGGGTTCGCGCGGGCGTTTGGCGATGACGGGAAACCCGCTCCGGGTGCGACCGTGAGGACCACCGCGGGCAAGGTTCGCGGCACGGTCGGGGACAAAGTGCACGCCTTCAAGGGAGTTCCCTACGCCGCCTCCACGGCTGGACGAAATCGCTTTATGCCCCCGGCCCCGCGCGATCCTTGGAGCCATGTCCGCGATTGTTTCGAATTGGGTCTACGCGCGCCGCAGCTGTCCAGCTCCTTCCACGGGCAGGTTCCTCCTGAATTCGAGGTGATGGATCGCGACGAGCCGATGGGCGAGGATTGTCTGGTCCTCAACATCTGGACGCCCAGCGTCGGTGCCGGACAGAAGCGTCCGGTCATGGTCTGGCTGCACGGAGGTGGTTACACAAGTGGCTCTGGCGGCTTTGTCTGCTACGACGGGACGCAGCTCGCAAAGAAACACGATGTCGTCGCGATCTCACTGAATCACAGGCTGACCGCTCTAGGTTACTTGTATCTGGCGGGAATCGGCGGTGAGAAGTACGCGAATTCAAGCAATCTTGGCAATCTCGACATCATCGCTGCGCTCGCCTGGATTCGGGACAACATCGCCCAATTTGGCGGTGATCCTGGCAACGTCACGATTTACGGTCAGTCGGGAGGAGCCGGTAAAGTCAGCTCCCTGATGGCGATGCCTGCCTCCAAAGGTCTGTTTCATCGGGCGATTGTCCAGAGTGGCGCGGCGGTGAAGGGCGTCTCGCGCGACGCGGCGAACAAATCAACTGAGATGTTCCTCACCAAGCTCAACCTGAAACCAGATCAGGTAGATCAATTGCAGATGCTTTCCGTCGATCAACTGCTTGCGGCCACAACACCGGCCGGTATGCCTGGCACTCCTGGCCTGGCCTTGGCTCCGGTGGTCGATGGACATAGTTTGCCGACCGATCCTTTTGATCCCGTCGCCTCGGACGTTTCCGCCGGGGTTCCCCTGCTCATCGGAACGGTCGAGGACGAAGTGGCATTCTTTCCGAATCAGATCCTGGACCCGATCGACGATGCCAGTCTGCACGCGCATGTAAAGCAAACGATTCGGAACGCCAGTGACGCTCAGGTGGACAAGCTGATTGCGGCATACCGAGCCGGTCGCCCCGGAGCCAGCAATACAGATATTTTCCTGATCATCGCTTCCGATGCCACGTTCCGCGTCGGCGTCATCACCGAAGCCGACCGCAAAGCGACGCAGGGGAAAGCCCCTGTTTATCAGTACTACTTCACGTGGAAATCACCGGTGCGTGACGGCAAGCTACGGGCGTTCCACACCATCGAGATCCCGTTCGTCTTTGATAACGTCGACGCGGCGAAGTCAATGCTCGGCACGGGCGAAGATCGCTATGCACTCGCCGAAAAGGTCAGTTCTGCGTGGGTATCCTTCGCGCGAACTGGGAATCCGAGCACAAAACTGGCTCCCGACTGGGCGACGTTCGACACCTCTAAGCGCGCCGTGATGGTCATCAATGACGAGTGGAAGCTCGTGAACGATCCCCATGGCGAAGAGCAGCGCCTGCTGCACTCCATCCAGGCCCAAAGCTGAGCGAGCTGCTCCACACGTAAGCAGCACTTTGCAACCATAAGAGAATAACCGCGAACCTACGGAGTCGAGGGCCGGCTTGCCTGAAACACGAAGGAGATTGCTTTTGACTCCTTCGGACCAATCGTTACCATTTGATCCTCGGCCTGGTAGTGTTCCTGCCAAGCTTCGATCGTGTAGCTACCTGGCGGAAGATTGGTCAGTCGAAACGTTCCGGCGAGCGACGTTACGGCATAGTAAGGGTGATCGAAAACAAAGACGAAGGCGCGCATCCACGGGTGAACGTTGCAAAGCACCGGCATCGCAAATTCTGGACGCGCAAAAACGGATTTGAGCGGCGCCGAGCCAGCAGGCTGCGAATTGCTCCACTGCCGGTTCTGTTTCGGCATCGGGTGAACGTTGTGCATGGTGGGATCGTTGTTCTGAATTTCAAGCGGCTGCCCAGTCATCAGCGCTACGACATGCGGCTCATACATGCAGTTTTTTTGCATCAGGAAGGCCGGAGCCGCCGGCTCGTCAAACCGGTAGTGGCCGAGACCAGCCTTCACATAAACGACAACGTTCGCTAGCGCTCCATGCTCGCCGACGACCACGATGGGCGGAACAACCGGCGTTGGATTCGCTTGAATGCATGCCGACGACTGGCTCATGTCGATGGCAGGGAAAACGGGCGGAGGGCCGTCGAGCGTAACGGTGCCGGTGATCGAGCCGGCGAGAGAAGGATCAACCGTCGCCAGGGGCGCGTTGCTTGACTGCTTGTTACAACCCACTGCGACGGAGATTGCCGCCACGGCGAGAATTCGACACCAGGCACGAGTTTTCATGCCGCTTGCTAATGCGTGTCGTAGTTGGGAATCGACACGGCTGCTGTAATGACGGAGAACCACAACAACAACTCAATCAAGCCGGCGACTCTTCCAAAGGGAGTCACCCGTTCGGCCTGCTCTCGAGCGTGCGCGTGCCACTGCACGAGGATGTGCCAGAGTACGCCCAGCGGGACCAGGATACCGAGCTTGATTTCGAATGCAGGATTCGGAATGTATTTTGTGGCAGCACTTGAAAACAACATAAATCCGCCAGCAACGGCGATGAAAAACCCCGTCCAGTTCCAGGCAAAAAGCGCATCGGATAGCTGTGCTGCCGTTTGGCGCTTCGCTCCCACGCCCAGTAGGCGCAGGTCCAGAGACAAGTTTGTCCCGATCCACAACGACAAGCCCGTGAAGTGCGTCATTTGCACGAATGGGTAGGCCCACGTCGAGCTGCTGATGTCCAGCGCCCACCAGGTGTTTTGCAGCCACTTCGCGATGGCCATGAAAAAGTGAAGCATTCGCTCCTACCTAGCCGACACCGGAAATCGCAGGAACTTCGACGGAAATGAGAATGGCCCCAATCCAAAGCACCAGCGAAAGGAAAGCTACCAGTTTCGCTCCCACGGGAATTGACGGGAGCTCGCTCCATCGTGGAACCTGCCGTCGCACGATCAGGCCAAACGCCAAGGCCACCAATACAACCAAGATTTTGACGCGGAACGTAATCGCCTGATAGAAATCGGCTGCATCCCCGGCAAACATGAAGAAACCAGAGAACACGGCCATCGCCAAGCCCGTCCACATCCAGGGGAAGAGCTGATTGCCCACTTCGGCCGGAGTCCGGCGTCTTGCGGCTACACCCATGACCCGCAAATCCACGATCGCGGTGGATCCGACCAGAAGAAAAAAGCCTGAATAGTGCAAAATTTCGAGGATCAGGGAGATCAGGATCGAGCTATCGATCGCGACGATCCAGGGATTTTTTTCCAGCCATTCACAGAAGTGAAGCATCGCCCCGGCTTTCTACGATCGCAGCACCGTTCCATCGCTCAAGACGACCGTCGTGCACCGCATTGTCTTCGCCCCGCTCTTGGCAGCGCCGCCAGTGACCGTAATCACGTCGCCGGGCTTCACGATGGTGCTCGTCCAACCATTGTGCTTTAAAAAATTGGGGCTGTTGATTTCGACGGCCCACTCGACCGTTTGGCCTTTGTCATCTTTGGTGTCCAGATAGATGTACCCGTGAGGATTGGTCCATTCGAGTCTAGTGACGGTGCCCTTGAGCGTCGTGGGATGTTCCATGTCGTACATCGAAACAGAATGATGCGCCAGCGCCGGTTGAACGAGCGCCGCTACGAGGGCCAACAGAATTGAAAGACAGGTTGCCGATTTTCGTACCATGCGATGCTCTCCTGGAACGTAGCCAGGCCTCGCACACAACTCTCCGTGCACGCCGCCGAGCCACTTATTTCTTGATGAAAAGTTCCTTGTAATCCTTATTGTTCTGCTCGCAAACGTATTCCTGAATCTGCCATTCTGGATGCAGCTTCATGTGGGTGGACTGCTTCCACGGCGCTGCAAAAACGTTGGGATCCTCGATCGTAGCCTCATAGTCCACGATGTCATAAGAGACCCGGTGATAGCGCTCAACGACGTGATAGGCCGTCGTGTGATAATAGCTCGCGACGATGGTCTTATCGTTGAACCCGGTGACGTCGACGACGAGCGTGTCGCCTTCCCAATGCCCCACCGAATTGCCCATATAGGTGGGGTCGAGATCGTCCGGATGCGGTCGCCCGTCGGTCGGTATCACACGAAAGATGTGATACGCCTCGTACAGGATCACTACCAGCCCCGGTTTCTGAACAATCTGCAACGGATAGGGCTGCATGGTGGCCGCAGGAACACCCGGCGGCGTGCAGGTAACACCCAAACCGAGATCGTTTTCATCTTCAACCACTTTGTACTTCTGGGCGTCGGGTTTGAGAGGAATGTTGCTGACCGGGCGGAGACTGAAGCCCGCGATATAAACTCCGGAAAGATCGGGATGGCCGTCCGGTGCTTGTGGGATCGGCTGATTGTGCGGATCGACGCAGCCGGGCTCGGTACGGGGGGGCACGGGATTGGTGCCCACAACTGTTACGGTCACCGATTTCGTGTCATTCCCGGCGCGTCCTTTGGCCGTGAATGTGTAGGTGCTGGTGGCCTCGGGCGTCACCTTCAGTTTGCCGAGGGTTGCGACGATGCCCAGGCATTGATCGAAGTAGGTATCATCGGCATTCACAGCATGCCAGTAGATCGTTGCCGATTGTCCCGGCCCAATCGTGCTCGGCTCGGCTCGAAGCTCAAGGATCTTCCCGGGTGGTCCCATGGGGAATCCGCCGACTCGGGGGCGTCCCGCCTCCGGAGCAGGCTCCGGCGAGGGATTTTGCGATGGCTGTTGTGCACCCGCTAGCGACGCGATCGCGAGAGCGAGCGCGACCGCCATCCCCAATCGATTCCATCCTTGCATGCTGCCTGCCTCCTGAACTGAACCCTGGCTGATGGCGTGCTATGACCTGAGCTGCACCCCACTTGAGAGCTCGACCATCGTCCCATGCATGAATCTCGCACCCGTCTTCGCAGGGGCACCCGTGCAGGTGATCGTGTCTCCCGGATTGACCGTGCCACTTGTCCAGCCATTGTGTTTTAAGAAGTTCGGGCTGTTGATTTCGATCGTCCATTCCTCGATCTCGCCCTTATCGTCCTTCACGTTGAGATAGAAAAACGCATGGGGATTCGTCCATTCGACGCGCGTGACCACGCCCTTGAGCGTGATCAAGTGCTGCATATCGAACATCGCCCCGGAGTGGTGCGCGAGCGCGGATGTCACACAGCAAAGCGCGAGGCCCACCGCCAAAAGAGCCCGCACCGAATATCCTTGCACGTTAGGAGCCTTCACCAGAGCGCGGTCATCCTGTGGATGTCTAACGGGAAGCGCGATCGCCTATCCCCCAAACCTTCAGGCGTGACCTAAGTTATGATGCCACGCCTCTCACCTGCCTTGCATCCTTTTTTCGTGTGCCCGAAATAGACCGCTAGAAGGTGTACTTCAGCGCAAACTGCATCACGCGCGGGTCATTGATGGTTTGGTTCAGAGCGCCCAAGCCTGCCGTATTGGCCGCCGTAGGCTGACCGAAGTTGGGCAGAACAAAACCATCCTCCGGGGGATACAAGTTCGCGTGGTTGGCAAAGTTAAAGACCTCCCACCGAAACTCGAGCGTTTGGCCTTCGGTAATCGGGAAAAGTCTCGCGAGTCCCGTATTGGCGGTGACAGCCCCGGGACCAAACAACGCATTGAACTTCAGGGGGCTGAACGTGTACGGGGCAGGCGGAGCAAACGATTTGGGATTCCACCAGCAATTTCGCCCCTTCGGCTGGCAGTAAGGGCTATCGCCCGGTATCAAAACAGGGCGCTGCGTGAGGCCGTTACCGCTTCCGGAAAAGTCTACGATATTGATGGGTTGGCCATCCAAGCCGGACTGTACGAGAAAGCCGAGAGAAAACCTCCAATTGCTCAAGAAGATTCGGGCCCACTTGTCTGAGAAGTGGGGTGTTTCGGCTACCAAAGACTCGTTGAAGATCAGATGCGTGTCCGCGCTCGGGCAATTGCCGCGGTCGTAATTCTTGTTATACGGCATCGCCTGCGTCGCCAAGAAGAAACCGAGCGTCGTCGTGTAGTTGTCGGAGATGCAGTGCGACCAAGTGAAGTTGGTGGTGGAAGTAAAATGGTTCGCAAATGGATGCCGAGCCGTGAGGAGCAGACCGTTGTAGTTGCCCGTTAGATTCTCCTGCAACAGAAGCGTCTCCCCGTAGCAGGAGGTTGTGGCCGAGCACAACGAGCCGAAGTGTTGGAGCATGCGGTTGTTGTTCAGCGCAGCAAACGGAAAAATCGCGCCGCAAACGAACGGGGGAAGAGTTGCCAACGGGCCCGAGCACGGACCATTCGGGACGTGGTTCGGGGGCGTGCCACAGGAGACACCCGGCGGGAAGGGATAACCCGGCGGGCAGGGGCCCTGCGCACTGGGATTGGATTCGTTGTTTCCCCAAAGATTCCGCTGCTGGTTGCCGAGGTAGCCGACCGAGAAAACCCAACCCTTCACTTGCTGCTCAACCGTGAGGTTGTATTGCATGATGTACGTCGGGTGGGTGTATTGGGGGGGATAGCTAAATACCAAGGCACCCGGCAAGTATGCTGCATTCTTGGGACCGGTCCCGACGTATGCCGGAAATGGGTTCTGGCCGACGTGGGCATTGCCCTGTTGATCGGTAAAGCTAAAGGGATTCGGTGCCCCCGGGAGCGTTCCCCATGGATCGGTGAGGCAAGTCGTCGTGCAGACACCCAGGGCGCCGAAGGCCGGGTTGTTTACCGCACCTCCGTAGGGCTGTTCAAAACCGAACTGATCATAAGAGAAATTTGGGAAATCATAGAAGAGCCCAAAGCCGGCGCGAATCGCCGTGCGACCATTCCCCGTGGGATCCCAAGCTATTCCGATGCGAGGGCTCCATTCGTTGAGCGCGTTGGCCGAAAGCTTGTTGTTGCTGGGACCGCCCGGATCGCCCTGGAACAGGTAGCCGGCAGGCGCCGTTGGATAGATTTTGCTGTGCACATTGTCGATGATGTCGTTCAGCGAAACCGTGACGACATCTCCGTTGGGAACCGTGTGACCGAAGAAGGGATCCCAGCGAAGGCCCGCTGTAATTGTTAGCTTTCGAGTCGCCTTCCACTGGTCTTGCGCAAAGAGCGTGAACACGTTCTGGCGCTGCAGGGAGGGAATCGGAGCGTCCTGACTCCAACCGCTCGTTATGGAGGTGTAACCGAGCAGGTAATCCGCGAGACCCGAACTGGCTAGTTGGGAACCTGTGCGCGAGCCATCAAAGGCGAACGAGCCTTGATTCAAGAGGTAATTATGGGCGAACGCCCTTAGGTTGATGTAGTTCGTGCCAAAGGTGATCTGGTGAGCGCCGTGCGTAAGTGAAAAGTTATCCCAGAATTCGAGGGTGTTGTAGGGTTGGATCGAGGGCGTGGAGTTGAATAGACCGAAAATGCCTACGCCCGTGAGATTGAAATCGGCCATGTAGTTAGGGAAGAATTTGCCGACACTCGGTCCCAGCTGATAGATGCTTCCGATCTCGCTCGCAGGAATCCCTGCCTCGGTAAACAATTGGTTCAGATTGAGCGTGGAGTTCTGCACAGTAAGGTTGTTCGATCGAGTAAAGGTAAAGCCTGCGTCGTTAACCTTATTCGTGCCGAACAGGTACGTATCGCCCAGCGTGAAGCTCTGGACAGAATCGGACGCGCCATCGATGGTTGCTATGAAAAGTCCACCCTCAGCGGGGGGAAGATTGGGATTGCCTGGTTTTTGCTGCCAATCCGCGATGAAGTAGCGCCCAAAAATCTTGTTGTGGCTGCTCTGCTGAAAGTCGATCCTCGCGAGACCCTGGTACTCATTAAAGTTGACGGGAGTCAGATAGTTGTACAATCCGCACGCCGTCGCCGAATCGACCGGTCCACCGCCGGGTGCTACCGGCAGATGAGTCTCGAGCGCCGTGACAACCGGGCTAAATAGGGCCGGGTTGATTTGGTTGGCTCCAGCACCACCAGTCCCGTACGGCGCACCCAGAAGGGCCTTTGTCCCTAGGCAGGGTTGAAAGTTTCCGGCAAGCATGGCGGCCGTCGGGATTTGCGTTGTTGCCGGCGTGGACGATCGCTGAACCGTCTCCTGGAAACCCAGAAAAAAGAATAGCTTATCCTTGGAGATCGGGCCGCCAAGGGTGCCGCCAAATTGGTTGCGATTCAAAGGGTTGCGCGTGTTGGTCGGCAGGGTTCCGCCCGCAAACGCTGTGTTGCGAGCATCCAAACCGGTATTCCGGAAAAATTCGAAGGCGTCGCCGTGGAAGGCATTCGTGCCAGACTTAGTTACTACGTTGACCGCCCCCGCAGGAAGAACTCCGTATTGTGCCGGCAGCGAACTCGTCTCTAATTTGAATTCCTCGACCGTATCGGGAAACGGGAGGGGAAGGTTCTGATTACTCAAGGGATCGAGGTGCGTGCCACCGTCCAACCAGTAGGACACTGTGCCCTGCATGCCTCCTGCGACCGAGGGGACCGCGGAAGAAGGGTAGGAAGCTCGGAAGGATTGGCCTTGTCCGACCGCAGGTGACAGAGCGAGCAAGTCGGTCACCTGACGCCCGTTGAGTGGCAGGTCTTGCACTATCTCGGGGGCCGTGACCTGCCCAACTCCAGGATTCAGTAGATCGACTCTGGCAGCTTGCGCTTCCACGGTTACTTCCTGCGTCACCGCGCCAACGGTCAGCGTGACATTGATCGTCGGAGAAACCGCCACTTGCAAGACGATGCCTTTCTGCTCATATTTGCTGAAGCCTTCCTTTGTGACTTCGAGATCGTAAGTACCCACAGACAGATCGGGAAACGCGTAGGCTCCGTCGGCAGCGCTGGTGGTCGTACGCTGCTGGCCTGTGGAAGGTCGCATCAACTTCACGCTGGCGCCCGCCACAGCGGCGCCGCTCGAGTCTTGAATTATGCCTCTGATGTAAGAGGTGGAAATCGTCTGTGCTCGAAGGACACTTGCGGACAAAAACAGGCAGAGCCCGAGGAAAAACTTAGAACTCATATCCCTACCCCCCCTAGAGACCTTTTCCTCTAGTGCCGACCTTCTGCCGCGACCCTATAGCAAGCCCAACGGGCTCGTGTCAACGATAAGTTGTGCAGACACTGTTTCCGATCCGGACTAAGAGGAACAACCTGGCGGCAGCGAATCGAATCAGGCTCCGTACCGGTAGAAACCGCGGTTGGACTTGCGGCCGAGCCAGCCCGCCGCCACATACTTACGCAGCAGCGGGCAGGCACGGTACTTCGGATCGCCGAGTCCCTTCTGCAGGACGTCCAGAATTTCGACACAGACGTCGAGGCCGATGAGATCGGCCAGTTCGAGCGGGCCCATGGGGTGGTTCATGCCCAGTTTCATGACCTCATCAACGGCTTCCGGAGTTGCGACTCCCTCCAGTACTGCGAACGCCGCTTCGTTGATCATAGGCATCAGCACACGGTTTGAAACAAAGCCGGGCGCATCGTTGACCGCGACCGGCGTCTTTCCAAGCTTCTCAGAAAGCGACACGGTCGTTTGAAATGTGGCATCGCTCGTCGCCAGGCCGCGAATCACTTCGACCAGCGTCATAACGGGCACGGGATTCATAAAATGCATGCCGATGAAGCGGTCTGGACGCGAAGTCTGTGCGGCCAGTTCGGTGATCGAAATCGACGAGGTGTTGCTCGCAAGGATCACACTGGGGCCGAGCATGGCGTCCACTTCCTTCAGCACGCGAATCTTAAGGTCGCGCTGCTCGGACACAGCCTCCACGACAAAGTCCGCGCCAACCAGAGAGGCGTTGTCGGTGACTGGCTGAATGCGGGCCAAGGCCTCGGACCGATCGGCTTCGGTGATCTTGCCTTTCCGAATCTCCCGATCAAGATTCTTTCCGATCGTTTCGAGCGCCCGATCGAGAAACCGCTTTTCAACGTCCCGCAAAATCACTTGATAGCCGGCGCGCGCAAAAACGTGCGCGATTCCATTGCCCATCGTGCCCGCACCCAGCACGGCGACCGTTTTGACCGAATTGCTTGACATCGTGGCTAGATCATAGCGAAACCAGACGGATCGGAGAAGGGCGGGAACGAGCTATACTGCCGGCTCGCTGGGGCACACAGAAATGAACTCAAACCTGCTTCTGGCTCTCGCCTTCGCCATCGGGATCATCGCTGGTCTGCGCGCCCTGACCGGGCCAGCCGTCATTTGTTGGATGGCTCATTTCGGTGTCCTCCATCTGGAGGGCTCACGTTTGAGTTTCATGGGTACAACCGCCGCAGTCGTGGTGTTCACACTGCTGGCTGTGGTCGAGATTGTGAATGACAAGTTTCCGAAAACCCCTCCACGGACCGCGGCCGTGTCGTTCGGCGCACGGATTGTCATGGGCATTCTCGCGGGAAGCGCCCTCGGAATGGCGGGCGGTGGTTCGATTCCGGTCTGTGCCGTCTTGGGCGCTGCGGGCGCGGTCATCGGAACCTATGGCGGATACTTTGCTCGGACCAGAGCGGTGAGGGCTCTCAACTCACCGGACTTCGTCATCGCCGTGGTTGAAGACGCTGTCACGATTGTCGCCGCAACCTTCCTCGTGTCACGGCTCTAGCGCTCGATCGGACCGAGCGAGACTCGGCGGCAGAAAGCCAGGCGACCAAAGACGCGTATTTTTCATCCTGGGACCAAGGCGGGCCGAGCCGACGTCCCAGTTCGCGCATTTGGCGCGACAAGTCACGAAACCCGAAACCCAAAGTGCGAGCCGCGGAGTCGAGAAGATCTCTCTCCTTTACCTTCGCTGACAAAAGACCGCAGCGAGCCGTGGCGTCAAGAATGGCGTCGCGAAACAACTCACCGTCCGCGGCGTGAATCAACGAATGAGATGCTAGAATTCCAGCGAGCTCGGGCAGGGGCCGGCCGGATGCGAGCAGGAGCCCAGAGCTCGTGAGGCAGTAGCCCTCCTTCTCTAGCGTGCCCTTGAGCCTAGAAATCGTGCGGAAAGCAAGGTGCCTTGCTTCGGCTCGTACGCGTGATACGAACACCTCTCGATCGTCGGCTGGCATCGTTGCCGCCGTATGGTAGGGCTGACGATATTCGTATGTGAAGGTTCTTACCAAGTGCGCGCGTTCGCGCGCGAGAACCAAGGGTATGCCTTCATCAATCGCTACCGCCACGACGGCGGTCCAGCCCGAGTGGACGCGGAATCCGACAGCGGCGGGCTTCATGACATGCAAGTGATCTACGGCCGCTCGATCGCCAGGGCTACGGCATTCCCCCCACCAAGGCACAACGCGGCGATCCCGCGCTTCAAATTGCGGCGCTGCAATTCGTAGAGGAGGGTAACGAGAATGCGCGCTCCGGACGCGCCGATCGGATGACCGAGCGCGACGGCGCCTCCATTTACATTCACTTTGGCTGGATCCAGTCGCAGCTGACGCGTGACGGCGATGGCCGCGACTGCGAACGCTTCATTCAATTCATAGAGGTCGACATCTTTGTGGCGATCCCAACCCGTCTTGACCAGAAGCTTTTCGACCGCATCCACCGGCGCCATCATCACCCATTTCGGCTCGAGGCCGCTTACCGCCTGCGCCACGATGCGAGCCAGGGGTCGAAGGGGCCGCGACTGGCCGAGCCGGTCGGCCGTCTTTTCGCCGGTCACGACCACCGCAGCGGCGCCATCGTTCGTACCGGGAGCGTTCCCTGCCGTCACGGTTCCGCCTTCTTTCTTGAACGCCGGCTTCAGTTTTGCCAGGGCTTCGAGCGAAGTATCCTCGCGCGGCGACTCATCCGTCTTGATCACGACCGCTGTTCCTTTTCTTTGCGTAATCTCAACGGGAACGATTTGATCGGCCACGAAGCACGACTGGATCGCGCGAACGGCGCGCCGATGGCTCTCGAATGCATAAAGGTCCTGCTCTTCGCGCGAGATGGCGTACTTTTCGGCAACCAGCTCCGCCGTCATGCCCATGTGAAAGTTCTCGTAGACGTCCCACAGACCATCAGTGATCATGGAGTCGAGGAGTTCTCCATGGCCGAGGCGGAGTCCCGTGCGCGCGCCCTTCATCAGATACGGCGCGTTCGACATCGATTCCATTCCGCCGGCAACGACGATTTCCGATTCGCCTAGCGCCACCGCTTGTGCCGCAAGCGCCACAGCCTTCAGACCGGAACCGCAGACCTTGTTGATCGTCATGGCCGCAACGTGCGGTCGAAGGCCACCCTTCAGGGCCGCCTGCCGCGCAGGATTCTGACCGAGACCTGCCGAGACCACGTTTCCCAAGATCACCTCGTCGACCTGGCCCGGATCGATGCCCGCACGGCGGACAGATTCAGCGACGACGATCGCGCCCAATTCCGGTGCGGACAGCGGTGAAAGTCCGCCCATAAACTTCCCAATCGGTGTCCGCACGGCGCTCAAAATGACGGGATTTTCCATGGCGATCTATTCCGACCGGGCCTGGCCTTCCCCGTATCCGGTATCGAAAACAACGGCCGAAGTCTGACAACGCGAGATTAGACACCTCCTCCGTCCGTGTCAATGTGGTCTGATGGGGCAATCAGAACGATCTCGTGACGGGCCATTCCTCGCTGAGGATTGCGTAGAGGTAGGAATCGCGCCATTCGCCCTTTTCCATAACATCCTTGCGGAAATGTGCTTCACGGCGCATGCCGAGCTTTTCCATCACGCGGTAAGATGGCCGATTTCGCGGGTCGCATGTCGCCCAAACGCGATGCAGCCCCAGTTCGCGAAAAGCGGCATCGAGAACAGCGCGTGCGGCTTCGACCATATAGCCTTGGCCCCAATAGGCTCGATTGAGGACATAGCCGATATCGGCGGTGGCATTCCGTTCGTCCTTAATCCTAAGAGCAATCGAGCCAATGACACGGCGCTCGGCTGTCGATTCGATAGCCAGCGCGATTTCCAAACGCGGCCAACGTTGTTGTGCTTCCAGGATGCCTTCCAGGTAGCTTCGTGTCATTTCCGGCGTGTTGGGGCCCCAGATCATCAGCTGAACCACCTCGGGATCGCAGGCATAGGCATGAATGTCTCCCTCGTCGGCGGCAGAAAATTCGCGCAGCAGCAGGCGCTTGGTCTCGAGCGGGAACCAACGATTCATCGAGCGATTCTAGCGAGCCGTAGGTTGCGCGAACAAGACCCGACACACCTCACTCGCCGAGCAGCCGGACGGGTGTGATCGCGTTCAGCCCCTCGAAAAGCCCTTTTGAGTGTTCGCCTCATGTTCGCCCTCACCCAGTTCTGCTACAATGACTGCGCCGCACGATGCCGCCCACGCTCATCTCGAAGCCCCCCGGCTTTCCGCTCAATACCGAGCAGCGCTCGGCTGTCGAACATGGGGAAGGACCACTGCTTGTCGTGGCGGGAGCAGGGACTGGAAAGACCCGCGTCATCACCGAGCGCATTCGCAATCTGCTCGAATCGGATCCGTGTCTTGCCGGTGAAAGCATCCTCGGGCTTACGTTCACCGACAAGGCAGCCGGTGAGATGAAGCATCGCGTGGTCGAAGCCATGGGCGAGAGGGCCCAAGGCGTCTGGCTCGGCACGTTCCATTCCTTCTGCCTGGAAAGGATTCTGCGCGAGCGAAACCCGGATATTCAGCCGCTCGAAGACATCGATCATCGAATCCTGCTACGGCGTAACATCGCGGATCTAGGACTCGTGATTTTTCGACGGCTCGCCGAGCCGGCGGAGTTTCTGAAGGACTTTCAGACTTTTTTCTCGCGCTGCCAGGACGAGCTGGTCACGCCGGACGATTATCAGCGATACGTCGACGGCCTTGTGCGCACGTACGAATCACACCAGCAGCTACTCGAGCCAGACGCGCGTGCCATCACCGAACAGGAGCTCGCGCAGCAGCAGGAACTGGCGCGCGTCTATCGCGTGAGCGAGAGGCTGCTACGCGAGCGTCAACTCTGCACGTTTGGCGCGCAGTTGCTGCAGGCGGTCGAGCTACTGCGTACGGACCCGGCGCTTCTCGCGCGGATGCGCGAGCAGTACCGCTACGTCTTGGTGGATGAATTTCAAGACACGAATATTGCCCAGCTCGAACTTCTGTGGCTCCTCGCCGGAGGTCGCCGCAACATTCTCGCCGTCGGTGACGATGACCAGGCAATCTATCGCTTCCGTGGTGCATCGTTCGGCAGCTTCACGATTTTTCTCGAGCGCTTCTGCGGCGTTACGACCGCACAAGGCAGCGCCCGAGCCAAACAGTTTCTCATCTCGCTTTCCGAAAACTACCGCTCGACCCAGCGCATTCTGCGCGTCGCCGCTGAAACGATCGCGCACAACGAGAAATCACCACTGCTGCCGCTGAAAAATCTGACGACCCAAAACATCGACGGTGAAAAGATCCGCGTGGTTGAATTCGCCTCTGCGGATGAAGAGGCCCACTGGGTGGCGTCGGAGATCGAGCGTCTGCATAGCGCCGGAGCGGCATGGCGCGCTTTCGCCGTACTGTACCGCAAACACAGACACCGAGCGCAGCTCCTTGGCGCGCTCAAGCACCGCCACATTCCATTCGTGATTCGCAAGTCTTCGATCCTGCGAACAACCATCGTCCGCGATCTGCTCGCCTGGCTGCGACTGACCGCCGTCTTGCAAGACAACATCGCCTGCGCGCGCCTGCTCTCGGCTCCGTATTGGACTGTCGAACCACGGGATCTGGTTCGGCTCGCCGAACGAGCGGAGAAAAATCGCCGCTCCCTCTGGGAAGAAGTGAAAGCGGCGGCGGCCGAACAGGCGACGTCCCCACCCAGACCGGCTGGACCGAGATTCGCCGAGCTGGTCGAATGGATCGATCGGCTGCGGCAGATGGCAAAAACCGAGACTGCGGGAGCCATACTGGATCGGTTGATCGCAGGGCTCGGAATTGCGCCGCTTTTGTCGGAGATCGACCGTCAGCACGTGGACCGTCTCGCGGAGTTTGTAGACGGATGGCAGCGGAAGAGTGATCCGCAGGGCCTTTGTGACTTTGTCGAATACCTCGACTATTTCGATGAGCTCGAAGGTGACGTTCAGATTGAAGAGGAGACATCGGACGACGCCGTGCAATTGATGACCGTGCATGCCGCCAAGGGACTCGAATTCCCCCACGTCTTCATCTTGCGCCTCAGCAGGCACGACTTCCCTTCTGGCGCGCGGCGGCCGCAGTTCGAGTTTCCTGCCGCACTGATGAAGGAGGAACAGCCAAAGGGTGACTTTCAAAAGCAGGAAGAGCGGCGTCTGTTTTACGTCGCACTTACGCGTGCGCAAAAACGGCTGACTCTCTCAACGATTGTGGGGGCACGGAAAAGGCCGTCGCCGTTTCTCGAAGATATCTTGGGGAACCCGAAGATTCAAAAAGCCGATGTCGTTCAGTCGGCGCCTTCCGTCGCTGTGCCGCCGTTAGAGGAAACGGCCCCACCGATGCCGAGCGCCGCCGCTCAGGCGGAACTCTTCCCGGCGGCGAGAGAAGAGGCGAGAGCTTGCTCAAGGATCGCATTCTGGGCCCAATCCTATCATCCGCCGAGACCCGAACCGCTGCAATTGAGCGCTTCATCGATTGAAACCTATGAGCGTTGCCCGATGAAATACGTCTTTCAGTACAGCTGGCGCCTCCGCAGCGGGCCGAGCGCGTCCATGACATTTGGAAACGTGATGCATACAACCATCCGTGAATTTGTCGCGGAATCGCGCAAACGAGCCCTGCTGCCGCCCGAGGAACTGCTTGCGATCTATGAACGGGAGTGGAAATCAGCCGGCTTCCCGGACGAATACCAGGAGGAGGAATACCGCAAAGCCGGACGCGAACAACTGGAGGCGTTTCATCGCAGCTTCACTGCCCTGGCGCCCGATGTTCTCTATCAGGAGAAACCATTTGAGTTGCGGCTGGAACCCGACCTGGTTGTGAGCGGACGCATCGATCAGGTGAACCGCCTCGATCAGCGCAAGGTCGAGATCGTGGACTACAAAACGGGCAAGGTGCGGAGTCAAGACAAGGCTGCCGATGACATTCAGCTCAGTATCTATGCGCTGGCATCGAGCGAAGCGTTCGATCTTGAGCCAGAGCGCCTGGTTTTTCACTACCTCATGAGCGGTGAGACGGTCACGTCTCGGCGCGATGGCAAAGCTCTTGACCAAGCCAAGGAGAGAATCGCTGAGATTGCAGGTCAGATTCGAGCCGGTGATTTTCAGCCGAAGCCCGGAAGAAATTGCGGCTACTGCGATTTCAAACCGCTGTGTCCCGCACACGAGCAACTGATGACGCTCTAGCCGGCAGAAAACGAACGGGGCGCCCGGATCGGACGCCCCGTTTTCCTCTCGAAGGCTTCTTCATTCGAAGCCGGAGTGGTTCCGCGCATGAACTACAGTGGAACTTCCTCCCGCAACCGAACACTTCCAGATGCAGAAGGCGCCGGTTGCTTTTCCATCTATAGAGGCGGGCGCTGTCGAAGTCAAGAAGAAAAAAGTGGAGAACCACCAGGATGAAAATGCGCTGCGGAAAAAATCTAGCGTCCCGCAGCGACGGCGCTCTCATAATATCCGCGCCGGGCTTCGACCGTCAGATCGGGGCGGCGTACGCGAACTTCGATCTCATGATAATCGCGTCCTGGCGGAACATCGTCGGGAGCAAAAGTCAGTGTATATTCGTTGCGTGCCTGCTCGGTCAGATTGGAGTAGAGACGCTCGAGGTCTTCTTCCTTAGAACCATAGAACGTGTCTCCTCCTGTGTTGGTGGCGAACTTATCGAGTTCCGACTCGCCGTGTTGCAGCAGCGACTTGCCCACAGGTACGGTATGCACAACGGAAATCGAGTACACGGAAATATCGGAGTCGAGCAGCAAACGCAGGGTTTGATCGTACGTATGCGTGTTGCGACCGCCGTTGTTTCCATCGGAAACAACGAACACAATCTTGCGCCGGTCGCGCCCGCGGCTTTGGAGCATCTGGCCTGCGTGAAACACGGCGTCGTTCAGAGCATTCTGCTTCTTGTAACGATCCGAACCATGCAGGGGAATTCCGGTCGAAGAGGGCGGCGCCTGGCCATTGATCAATGGCCCAGCTGTTGTGGGGTCGGCGACGACTTGATCGCCGTGAGTGCCGAGTTCAAGGCGTTTGAGTTTCGTGAACAGCAGATCGTTATTGAAGGAAAAGTCCGAGACGGTCTGGGGAAACTGATCGAAGGTGACCAGGGCCACTTCGTCGGCAGGACCGAATCCTGCCGAAATGGTCGTCAGACTTTTCTGTACGTGCGGCATCACCTTCTGCGAAAGATCGTTGTCCAGCAACACCACAGCAGAAAGTGGAACCGGGTCGGAAGAAAATGTGGCAATCTTTTGTTCAACGCCGTCCACCAGGATGCGGAACTGTTCTCGAGTGAGGTCGCCCACCAACTGGCCATGGCTATCTTTCACCGTCACGGGCACGAGGACACTCCTGGCCCGAACCACGATGGTCGGCGGAAGCTGGTTTTGGGGAGGCGTTTGGGGGGATGCAGCGGGCGGCGCTTGCGCCGTAACGGCACTCGGCAAGGTGAGGACGAGAATCGTGCCTAGCAAAGAACGTCGTCCGAGCATCGTTCGCAACATCCTCACTCACTTTTGGTGCGCGCGCGCGGCTACGTCAGCTAGCTTCCGAACATCCGTCGCCGCCGTCAACGCATCCTACCAACTGAATCTGTTCCTGGAGAGAATTATACAATGCGGATGACCAGCCTCGCCGCGGCTATTGTGACTCTATCTCTGGCCGGATATCCGGTCGCCAACGTACTGGCGCGCAACGCGCACGCCACACCCACGCAGGGGGCTACACCGCAGGGGCCCTTGCGTCCTCCCTCTTCGCAAAACAACCCCGCGCCTTCTGAACAACAGGAGGCGCCGGAACCTCCCGAATCCGGCCAAAGGCTCAAAGTACAGACGACGGTCGTCAATGTCTTCGCCACCGTTCGCGACCACCACAACGCCATCGTGACAGATTTGACGAAGGATGACTTTCGGGTTTACGAGGACGGTGTAGAGCAGAAAGTCGACTATTTCACCAAGCAAGTCGATTTGCCAATTTCTCTCGCCATCCTGATGGATACCAGCGGCAGCATGTCGGAAATTTTGGGTGCCGAACAGGAAGCGGCTTCGCGTTTCGTTCATGAAGTGCTGCACAAGAAGGATGAAGCGTTGGTGATGAGCTTCGATACCGATGTAAACCTGCTGGCCGATTTCACCGAAGACCCCACCGTGTTGGCACGCGCGATTCGCCGCGCCACGATCAACGCGGCCGGTCCGATGATCACGCCGGGAACAGTTCCGCAAAGGGGCGGCGGCACGAATCTGTATGATGCAGTCTATCTCGCCTGTCACGACGAATTAGAGAACGAAGCCGGACGCAAGGCCGTTGTTCTTCTCACCGACGCCGAGGACACCGGCAGCAAGTTGAGCGAAGGCGATGCCATCGAATCGGCACAACGTGCCGATGCCGCGATTCACATTATCTTGATTACCGATCCGCGGGCCACGGAGGGATACGGCCCAGGCGTGGCCTCGAAAATGACCCAGGATACAGGCGGGCGCGTGATCAACGTTCGCAACGACAAGGGCCTGGAGAAGGCATTCGACGTCATCTCGGAGGAGCTGCGCTCGCAGTACGTGCTCGGCTACTCCTCGACGAATACCAAACGAGACGGCACCTTCCGCAAGATCAAAGTCGAAGTGAATCGCCCCGAAGTGAAGATTCTAGCCCGAAAGGGCTATTACGCACCGGCCAGCTAACGCGGGCTTCGGCCGCAAACTACGCTAGCGGGCCGTGGGAGTGGGCAAAACGGCTGCGGCAAAGTAGCCCTTGCGTGTCCGAACGGTCAATCCTTTTTGTGTGGTCTCCACATTAATCTGGCGATACTGCCCGCCCGGAGGAGGGTCGGCCGGGGCGTAGGCGATAAAGTACTGGCTGCGAAGTTCGGTCCCGATCGCAAGGAAGGATTCGGCGAGATCGTCCACGCGGTAGGGGAAAAAAGCGTGGCCGCCGGTTTGATCGGCAAACTGCTGAAGGACTTTGTCGCCGCCGGCAAGATTGTACTTCTTAGGCTTGCTGGCATCGTCGATGGCCAGCCAGTCTGTGTTGGTGCTGACCGCAAAGACAGCCGTCTCGGATCGTATCGCGGCATCGATCGCGTCGCTCAGCGCGTGATCACTCAAATTGTCATTCCCGTCGCTGATCACCACGATGACGCGCCGAATATCTGAGTTGGGCTCCTTCGGTACCGGAGCATGCTGCAGTTTTTCCGCCGCCAGACAGATGGCATCGTTGAGGGCTGTTCCGCCTCCCGCGCGCTGCTCGCGAATCGCGGAATCGAGAAGCTCGACGTCTCCGGTGTAATCCTGGATCACTTCTGGATCATTGTCGAAGGTCATCAAGAAGGCCAGATCCTTGCTGCGGCGGATGACCTTGTCCAGAAAATCGATCGCCGCGTCCTTCTCGAATTCCAGGCGCGCCCGAATGCTATTCGATGTATCCAACAGCAGCGCGATGCGCAGGGGCAAATCTGTCTCACGGCTGAAAAACTGGATCTGCTGCGGCACACCATTTTCGATCACTTTAAAGTCGCTCTTGCTGAGATCGGTGATGAAGTTGTGATGACGGTCGACGACCGTGGCGACCAGGTGGACGAGCCCGGTCGTGCTAACGATAGGATGCTGGCTGGACAGAGTCGGGGAATTTTCCTTGTTTTGTTCTGCCGGCGGCGACGGCGGAGGGGAAGCGGGAGAGGCAGGCGGTGCGGGTTGCTGCGCGGGGGCCGGCGTCAGCAAAACCAGGAGCACTAGGGCCAGTATGAAAATCTGCCCAAACCGCTTGCAGGGGTCGTGCGTAACCACGAGGAATCTTCACCTGAATGGATTATAGGAACTCTCGGAGTGCATCGTCAATTGATCGAGCGCTGATGCGTGTGGCGCGGCCGAGCGCCCCCATATAGTTGGTCAACTCGGGCGGAAGGGGCGCGCGAACTTCGATCGCTTTCCCGGTTCGCGGATGCTGGAAACCTAGCCGAGCAGAGTGCAGAAAGTTTCTTCTGAGCGGCGGGAGGAGCTCGGCACCGACGCGCTCCCGGCGTGGCGCTCCGTACAGCGTGTCGCCCACGACGGGACAGCCCACCGCTGAAAAATGAACGCGAATCTGATGAGTCCTACCGGTTCGCAGATCCGCTTGGATCAATGAGAAACCGTTCAGCCGGAGGCGCACGTGCCAGTCCGTTTGTGCCGCACGGCCTTCGCGGCGACGAGTGGTCATGCGCGTGCGGCGGCGCAGATCACGGGCAATGGGCAGATCGACTGTGCCAGCTTCTTGCTTGATCCTGCCGTGAAGAAGCGCCAGGTAGATTTTCCGCACACGACGGGCACGAAAGTCCTCCACGAGTTTTCGGTGAGCCAGGTCATTTTTGGCGATGACGATCGCGCCGGATGTTTCTTTGTCGAGACGATGCACGATTCCGGGGCGCAGCGGTCCCCCAACGGCGGACAGCCCGCGGTGCCCGCCAAAGTGGTGAAGCAAGGCACCCACCATCGTTCCTAGGTCGGCACCCGCTCCGGGATGAACGGTCATCCCCGCCGGTTTGTTGATTACGGCAAGGTCTTCATCCTCATAGAGAATCGCGAGAGGGATGGATTCGGCGGCCACTTTGGCGGGGGATGGTGGCGGAATTTCGATCGCCACCTCTTCTCCCGCTTCGACACGGTGAGAGGCTTTTCGCGCGACGCCGTCCACGCGCACACGCCCTTCCTCCATGAGCAATTGAATCTTCGATCGACTCAGCTGGGGAAGTTGGGAGGCGAGGAAACGATCCAGACGTTCGCCGGCGCATGCGGGCGAAACGATGAACTCGGAGAATTCAGCCGAAGTTGTCATCGGTTGCGCGATTTGAGTGAATCACGATTGGGCGGAGATTGCTACGGGCGGCTCGTGGCAACCGGAGTCGGCGCGCGAGGCGGCAGCGTAGCCAAACTTCGCAGACCGCGCCACCAAAGGAAGGCACCCAGGAGGACCCAGCCCAGGCTCACCAACTGCATCAGCGATACCGTATCGTGGAACATCAAGGTGCGGCCTGGATCGCCCCGGAGAAATTCAATCCCACCGCGCTCGACTCCGTAGAGCATGAAAAACGCGCCGGCAACTTGCCCTGAGAATTTCTGCCTCGCGCCGAGCCAAAGCAACAAAAGGAAGTTCAAAAACTCCGCGGCAGCCTCGTAAAGTTGCGTGGGATGGAGAGAGACGTTGAGCGGAGTACCGGCGATGCGTGCTGCGATGGGGTTTGTAAACGTAACGCCCCAGGGCAGCGACGTCGGCTTTCCGTAGCAGCACCCGGCCACAAAGCATCCGATGCGCCCAATCGAGTGCCCGAGCGCCACAGGGGCGGCCGCGACATCAAAGACCGCCAGCAACGGCGCCTTCCGAATGCGCGAGTAGACGATCACCCACACCATTGCGCCGAGAATGCCGCCATAGAAGGTTCCCGCCGACTGAAATGTCGCGACGCTGAGAATTTGCCCAGGATTGGCGGCATAGTAGTCCCATTCGCTCAAAAGAAGCCACAACTTAGAGCAGACCAGCCCGATCAGGATGGCGTAGATGCCCAGGTTCCAAATGAACTCGGGGCTCAAACCCAACCGGGGGGCCTGCTGCGTCCCATACCACAGGCCCAGCAAGAAGCCGCTCGCCACCAGTACCCCGTAGGTGTAGATCGGAATCGATCCGAGGTGGAAAAGAATCGGATGCATGGCTAGGCCCGCTCGTGGGTGGGATGGCGCCAATCGCGCAACAGTTCGAGGATGACCAAGCCTGCGCCAACGACGATCGCAGAATCCGCCACGTTAAAGGTGTACCAGTGATGGGTGCCGATATGGAAATCGATGAAGTCTGTGACACTGCGCCGCGAGACTCGATCCAGAAAGTTCCCTGCAGCACCTCCCAGGATCAAGACGAGCCCGTACTGCCCGAGCCAGCTGCCCGCGCGGTCGGTCGCAAGCAACCACGCGATCAGGCACATGACACCTAACGAGAAAACGATGAGCACGGGAGCGCGCCAGGGTGTGTGGGAGTCAGAAAAAATTCCGAAAGCGACGCCGGGATTGTTTGTGTGCACCAGATTCAAAAGACCCGGAATCAGCACGCGCAGCGAACCACTGGCCGTAAATTGCTCGACCGCGTATTTCGTCAACTGGTCAGCGACGAGGACAAAGACCCCTAGGAGGATGAACGGCCAGAACGTGCGTGACGGGAGGGCCATTACGAACCTGCGCGACCCGCTGCGCTGCCGCCTTCGCGTTCGATTTCGGCAAGAGCAGCAACGCACCGCTCGCACAGCGTCGGGAAATCGCCGCTCTCGCCAACATGCGTCGAATAATTCCAGCAGCGCTCGCACTTCGAGCCTTGCGCTTTCTCCGCTCGGATCTGCACAAGACCGTCGGGGAGCGAGGACGCGGGCGTCCCGTCCAGCGTCTCGATCGCAACCTGCGAAACGATCAACAATCCCGGAAGAAACTTGGCGTACCGGTTCAACAAGCGGGCCATGTCTCCCCCGGCCTTAAGGATGACGCGAGCCTCGAGGTTGGCCGATATTTTCTTTTCCGAGCGTAGCGACTCGAGCACCTTCAGGACCTCTTGCCGCACCTCCAGCAACCGATCCCAGTCCTTTGAACGCGCTTCGTCCAAGGCGTTCTCGAAATGCTCCGCAGTCGGGAAGTGAGCCATGTGAATGCTGGCCGGGGCAGAGGCCGACGGCGGCAAGTGCTTCCATACTTCCTCGGAGGTAAAGACGAGGATCGGAGCGACCAGACGTACCAGGGCGAGAGAGATGTGATAGACGGCGGTTTGTGCCGAACGCCGCCCACGATGATTCGGCGTGAACGTGTACAGACGGTCCTTCAGGACGTCGAAATAAAATGCACTCAAATCGACGATACAAAAGTCGTGCAGCGCGTGATAGACGCGGTGAAATTCAAAATCGGCATACCAGCTGAGGCATTGACGTACGAGCGCGCCGGTACGACGCAGCATCCATGCGTCCATCTCCCACAGCTCGGCGTCATCGACCTTATCGCGCTCCGGACTGAAATCGAACAGATTCGATAGCGCGAAGCGAAACGTGTTACGAATCTTGCGGTAGGCTTCGGCGAGCTGGGTCATCATCGCGGGCGAATTGCGCATATCCGCGGTGTAGTCCTGCGAAACGACCCAAAGGCGCAGCAGATCGGCCCCCCATTTGTCGACAATTTCGTTCGGGTAAAGCGCGTTGCCAAGTGACTTCGACATGGGCTTGCCCGCGTCATCCAGTGTCCAGCCGTGCGTCACCACTTGCTCGTACGGGGCAGCACCGCGCGTGCCAATTGCCACGAGCAACGAACTCTGAAACCATCCTCGGAATTGATCCGGACCTTCCAGATACACCTGCGCGGGCCAACGGAGGCCGTTGCGTTCGGTGAGAACGGACAGATGCGTTGAACCGGATTCGAACCAGACGTCGAGAATGTCGTTTTCTTTTCGCCAGTTTGCCGCGCCGCACGAACACTTCATGCCGTGTGGGAGCAGCTCATGAGCCGAATGGGTGTACCAGGCATCGGAACCTTCGCGCTCAAAAAACGGGAGCACGTGCCGCAGGGCCTTGAAATCCATGAGCCGCTGGCCACACGCTTCACAGTAAAAAACGATCAGTGGTACACCCCAAAAACGCTGGCGGGAGATGCACCAATCCGGCCGCTCGGCGAGCATGCCGTGCATGCGCTCGCGCCCCCACAAGGGCAACCATTTCACTTTGTCGATTTCGCCAAGTGCTCGCTCGCGAAGGGGCGGCTGTTCGGCTGGACCCGCCGTGGAGCTGGCTCGATCCATCTGGATAAACCATTGCTCGGTGGCACGGAAGATCACGGGATTGTGGCAGCGCCAGCAGTGCGGGTAGCTGTGGGAGAGCTTTCTTTCTGCAACCAGCAGGCCGCGCCGCTTGAGCAGGTCCACAACAATCGGATTTGCCTCAAACACGGTTTTGCCCTGGTATTCGGGGAGACCTTCGACGAAGCGGCCGTCGTCGTCCTGCGGGGCATAAGCCTCCAGGCCGTATTTTTGCCCGGTGCGGAAGTCATCGGCGCCATGGCCAGGTGCGGTGTGGACGATTCCGGTGCCCTGATCAAGCGTGACGTAATCGGCCAGCACCGCGGGCACGCGAAAGTCCAGAAACGGATGCTGAAACTCTATGCCTTCCAGGTCTTTCCCCTTCCAGCCGCCATGGATCGCGTTCGTTTCGAGCTTGATTTCCTCCGCAAGCGCCCGGACGCGCTCGCGTGCGAGAAGGAGTTTTCCGGCCGGTGTCTCGGCCACGACGTAGTCAAAATCCGGATGGAGCGCGAGGGCGCGGTTCGCAGGCAGAGTCCAAGGAGTCGTCGTCCAAATCAGCGCACTCGTGCCACTGCCAAACGCATCGGCTTTCGGTCCCGGAATCAAGGGGAACTTAACCCAGATCGACGGGCTGGTGTGATCCTCGTACTCGACTTCGGCTTCGGCGAGCGCCGTGCGGTCATGGATACACCAATAGACTGGCTTCAGCCCGCGATAGACGTACCCCTTTTCCAGAAAATCGATAAATGCGCCGGCAATGGACGCCTCCATGACCGGGTCCATCGTGAGATAGGGCTGTTCCCAGCGGCCGAAGATGCCCAGCCGGCGAAACTCCCGCTTGTGGATCTCCACATAGCGGGCCGCAAACTCGCGGCACATTTTGCGAAACTCAGCCGGCGCAACCTTACTCGTCTTCCCCCCCAGCTCCTTTTCGACTTGCGTCTCAATCGGCAGCCCATGGCAATCCCATCCCGGGATGTACGGTGAGCGAAAGCCCGCCATGGTTTTCGACTTCACAATCATGTCTTTCAGAATTTTATTCAGGCCGGTGCCGAGATGAATTTCACCTGTGGGATAGGGCGGACCGTCATGCAGAACAAACAGAGGATGTCCGGCCCGCGACGCGAGGATCTGGCGATACAGGCCCATCTCGTCCCAGGCAGCGAGTTGCTCGGGCTCGCGCTCGGGCAAGCGCGCCTTCATCGGAAAATCCGTCTTCGGAAGGTTCAGGGTGTTTTTCAAATCGAGGACTTTCGCCATCTTGCAAGCTACGGGTGCCCTTTCGTGAAAGACGGGGGTACGCCCCGGCGCTGGTAAGCCTGGCTGTGACGGATTGCGCCGCGGAAACTGGAATTTCCTGTCAAGCAGTGTATGTTACAATGAAATCTAAGGTATGTCAGCCGCTCGGGGCAGACATCCTTTTTGATAGACAAGCGTCTAAGCAAGTTGGTATGTCTAGTCGACGGAATGGGGCATCGGAAATGTCAGGATTGATCCCCAAGGTGAACAACCCAGCTGGCTCAGAAAGATCCAGCTCCATCGGCCACTATGGCCCGGTTTCAGACCAATCGGGCCTCCGCAGCCTTTTCTCTAATCTGAGGGATTTTCTCGTGGAGCGCCCCGCGAAAATCTCCGCGGGCACGCCGACTGCTTTCGATATGCCACGGTTCGGGGCCACTCTGGGGGCCAATGTGAAGGAGTTCTTTCACGCAGCTCCCCGCGGCAAAGTGAACTCCGCTTGGCTTGTGAACTGGAAGGAAGAACCGGGCCTGTGGCGCAACCTGCGCGATTGGATTCGTCCGCCCAAGCTGCCGCCGCTGAAAACGACGAGCCAGCCGATGGACGTACCCGACATCTGGTCGAAGAACGAGCAATTCAGCCGCGTACAGGTTGCATCGATCACGGTGCACGTCGTCGCCATCGCTCTGGTTGTACTCGTTCCGTTGTTTCTTCCCAACTGGATTTCACCCCCCGTGACAAAGGCGTTCAACCCAGATTCCTCGGTCGACGTGTCGCCGTTTCTGCCTCATCTCGCTCCGGCGGCTGCTCGAGCCGGCGGCGGTGGCGGCCAGCACAATGACCAGCCCGCAACCAAAGGTAAGCTGCCCAAATTCTCCTGGACCCAATTCGCAGCCCCCATGGCGAAGCCAATCGAGCACCCGCAAATCGCGATGACACCGACGGTCCTCGGCAACCCAGAAATCAAAATGCCCAACATCGACGCTCCCAAGTGGGGTGACCCATTCGGCAAGGCTTCCAATGATTCGATGGGCCAGGGCAACGGCAGCGGAGTCGGGAACGGGAATGGCGCGGGTGTGGGTCCGGGCTACGGCTGGAACACCGGTGGTGGACTGCCGAATGCCGGATCCGGCGGCTACGGAGAGCCGGCATGCTACTACATGCCCAAAGCCGAATTCACCGACGAAGCTGTAAAAGTGAAGGTGCAGGGCAGCGTCGAGCTGACGGCGATTGTCACTGCAGACGGTCGCGTAGCCGATCCTCACGTTGCCAAGGGCTTGGGATTTGGCCTGGATGAAAAGGCGATCGAAGCCGTCCGCACCTGGCGCTGCACGCCGGCGCGCGGCCCAGATGGAAAACCCGCCGCTGTGCGAGTCGTGATCGAGCAAACCTTTTCCTTGTATTAGTGGTTGTCGGCAATCCCCTCGTTTGAACGTTTACCAACACGCCCCACGCCTGTCTCTATGCGTACCCGGTTGGCGCAATCTGCTACGATGAGCGGCATGAGAACCGCTCTTGGCATTGCCATGCTCGGGATTCTGGCCTTTGCTTCTCGCGCCGCTGCACAGACAGGCTCGATCGAGTTCGTAGCGCGAGCGGCGCCTTCGGGTGGGTTGGAAGAGCCCGTGCGCGGATTTCCCTTTTATCTGCTGAGCAAGAGCTTCGATGACATTGAGAAGGAAGTGGACCAGGCCAACCCCAAGCCGGACATGAATGCGTTCATCGACAATCTCGATTCGAAGTACTCTCCTGAATTGAAAAGCTGGATGAGAAAGAACCAATGGGTATCGCTTTCCGGTCCCGAGTTCGTCAATAAGCTGACCACGAAGGATATCTTGACCGTCCCGGAGTTCCGCAAAGCGTATATCGAGAGAAATGCCGGCGATCGGACGGAGAATTTTCCGAAGCCGAAAGCAAAGCCATCGGACCAAGCGAAAAACCCCGCGAAGTTTGAGAAGCTCTCGGCTGAGTACGAAGAGGCTGTTCACCGCTATATTGATCAGCACCCTGAGAGCGTCGAAGGAATCGACCTAAACTTCACAGATATCGATCCAGGTCGGAAATGGAGTGCATTGGTGGGAAAACGTCTCCCCGAGGTACGTCGACGAGCTCTGGAACTGGCACAGTCGAAGTACCTGGTAGCACGCGCCGAGACCAATCTGCAGGGTCAGGGCTACTTGAACAGCGTGTTGCCGGGCACCTATTGGATTAGCACACTCGACGTGGCTGCTGTGGTGGGTGACACGCGCTCGCAGTGGGACGTAGCTGTGACCGTCCACCCAGGCCACACCGAGTACGTCGCCCTTTCCAACGTGAACGCGTTCCGACCCACCCAAGAGTCGGAATAGGTTCTTCCGGACGATGATGGCCGGCGACATCGCGCTTTGGATCACGCAACTCGCGGATCCCGATCCAAAGAGGCGCCTGGCCGCAGCTCACGCGCTGCGCGAGGCGGCCTCTACCGAGTGCTTCGGAAGATCGAACCACTGGATTCGTGATCCCGAGTTTTGCGAGCTTTTGGCTCCTTCTGCTGCAACTACCACGGACGATTTGAGACCGCTTCGATTCGTCGCGGGCATCGCCGTTCGACCTGACCGTTTTGAGCAAATCCGCCGAGCCAACGGCTGGCCTCGTCTCGCCGATGTCCCGGACGATCAGGACGTGATTGAATTTGAGCTGCGCTTTGGTCAAGAAGGTGACCTCGATATTCTGACCACGCGTGATTCAAAAGGGTCTGGCGTCATCGCTCGATATCTTGTGAAATTTGGAGAAGGCATTCAGCAAGTGGAAGTAAACGTGACGGACGTGGATCGCGCCACGGAGTTGCTGGCTAGCCGCTTCGGCCTTCGACCGATTTATTCCGGGGCACGGGCGGGTGCGGATCAAACGCGCGTAAACTTTTTCCTTGTGCCGTCGGAAACTGGAAAGAAATGCTTGATCGAACTTGTAGAAGCTCACCAGCTAGGGGTGTAAGAAGTCAACCAGCCTTCTATTCGCCGCTCTGTTCAAGGAGTTTGGCGACCAGCGCCGTCCAACCCGTCTGGTGGTTCGCCCCGAGACCCGCGCCTGTTTCACCGTGGAAATACTCGTAGAAGAGAATGAGATCGCGCCAATAGGGATCGTTCTGAAACAGGGGGACATCGCCGTAGACGGGACGGCGTTCATTGCGGCGCAAGAAAATGTGCGACAAGCGCCGCGAAAGGCCGCTCGCAACCTCCCAGAGTGTCTTCATTTGTCCGGAGCCGGTGGGACTTTCCACCCTGAAAGCGTCCCCGTAGTAGTGATGAATCCGCTGCATGGATTCGATGAGCAGAAAGTTCATCGGAAACCAAACCGGCCCGCGCCAGTTGGAATTTCCACCGAACAGATCGGTTGACGACTCGCCAGGCTCATAGCTCACCGAGTGGTTTTGTCCATCCATGGAGAGAGTAAAGGGATGGTCCGCGTGATATTTTGAGAGCGCGCGAACACCAAACGGAGAAAGAAACTCCTTCTCGTCCAAGACGTAGCGGTAAATTCGCTCGAGCTTTTTGCGGTTTGCAATCGTTAGTAGCAGGTACGGGCCCTTGGGGGTTCGGCGGCTCATTTCGACATGCTCGGCCACGTCCTTATGATGATCAAGAAACCATTGCATGCGCCGCACGAAGTTGGGCATGCGTGCCAACTCGTCCGGGTGAAACACCTCGACCGCAAAGAGCGGAATCAGCCCGACGATCGAGCGTACCTTCATCGGGATGTGCACGGAGCGATCCTCCATGTGCAAGACGTCATAGTAGAAGCCGTCGTTGTCGTCCCACAACCCAATACCCTCGCCGCCCATATCGTTCATGGCCTGCGCGATATGAATGAAGTGCTCGAAAAACTTGCTGGCCACATCCTGGTAGGCTACGTCTTCGCGAGCCAGTTCCATGGCCATGGAGAGCATATCCAGGCAGAACATCGCCATCCAGCTCGTGCTATCGGATTGCTCGACAAAACTGCCGGGGCCGAGGGGCCGTGAGCGGTCAAATACCCCGATATTATCGAGGCCGAGGAAGCCTCCTTCGAAGACATTCTTTCCCTGGGGATCTTTGCGATTCACCCACCAGGTGAAGT
>CAYOXF010000017.1:0-77275 GCA_964407845.1 uncultured Acidobacteriaceae bacterium
AACGACTCCTGCAGACTAAATTTTACTCTCCTTCACCTACCCAGGCAAAGTAATCTCCACGCGGCGACATGACGAAGGGAGGCGGCGAGGCGGTGGTATAATCCGCGTTTCCTTATGACGGAATCGATCACGCGCTGGGTGGAAACTGTCGAGACGCGCGGGCTGCGCATTCTGGCCATTGTCGTCATCGCGGTCATCCTGGTGCGCATCCTCAAGGCGCTGACGGCGCGGCTGGTGCAAATTTCGAAGGTGCACACGCGTGTGGCACAGATGCGCGAGCAGCAGACGCGCACCATGGCCGGCCTGCTCTACAGCGTCGGCACGTCCCTCATCATCATCGGGGCGATTCTGACCGCGCTGCCGGAGTTCGGCTTCAACGTCACGCCGGTGGCCGCAGCGGCGGCAGTCGCCAGCCTGGCCTTTGGATTCGGCGCGCAGACGCTGGTGAAGGACCTGATCAACGGCTTCTTCATCGTTTTCGAGGACCAATACGTGGTGGGCGACCTCATCAACGTAAACGGCGAAACCGGACGCGTCGAGCACCTCACGCTCCGCCGCACCGTGCTGCGCAACATCCAGGGCGCTATCGTCACGATCCCCAACTCTCTGATCGGGCAGGTGTCCAATCTGAACCGCGACTGGTCGCAGGCGTTTGTGGACGTGACGGTGCCTTCGGACCAGTTGGTGGCGGGCGCGCTGGGCGCGCTCGAGAAAATCGCTGCGGAGTTCCGCGCGGACGCGGATTGGTCCGCGGCGCTCGTGGAAGGCCCGCGCGTGCTGGGCGTCGAATCGCTTTCGCTCGAGGGCATCGTCCTGCGCTTGCAGGTGCGGACGGCGCTCAATCGAAAGGACGAAGTGGCGCGGGAACTCCGGCGGCGAATCAAGCTGGGATTTGAGGAGGCAAAGATTCCGTTGAGCGGCACGCAGAAGGTGGAATTGCTCTGAGGGTCACCACCTCAGGCGTGAGGGGATCGCGCGACCAGTTTCCGGAACGGCTCTTTTAGCTTGGACACTCAACAAGGAGGAAGTGATGGCGGAAGTGACGCATGCGCAAGCGGACCTGTTGTTGAAGCTGTACGAAATGCGGCGTGAGCCGGTGATGAGGCAGGCGCGGGAGTGGTACGTGGGCAGCTTTCATCCCACCTCTTTTGCGGACATGTACAAAGTGGCGCCCATGGGCAGCCAGGAAAACGCCTACGTGCGCATGGTCATGACGTATTGGGAGATGGCGGCGAGCATGGTGAACCGCGGGCTGATCGACGAGGATTTCTTCTTTGAGAACACCGGCGAACAGTGGGCGGTCTGGGGGCGCATCAAAGACTTGGTACCCGCGATGCGTGAGAGGAGCAAGAACCCGTTTCAATACGCAAATCTAGAAAAGCACGTGAACCGTTTTGAGGCGTGGCGTGAAAAGCGTGCACCGGGTTCGGGCGAGGCCATGCGGCAAATGATGGCGCAGATGCAGCAAGCGATGAAACAGTCGAAAACGGCGGGAGATTGACCCTGCGACGGAATCGCGTCGCAGGGCGCTTCGTGATGGGCTTCTCGTTTCTTCCAGCTCCCATCTTCGAGGAGCGGCCTTTTTTCTAACGTTCCACGATGGGATCCGACGCGTCGTCGGCTGACAGCGGATAGGTTCGCACCCACAGCCAAGTTGACGCGACGACCATCCCGATCGCAACGTCAGCTGGGGTATATTGGCCGCCAGAGTCCTAGTATGAGATTCGGGGACCGCTGTGGCAGGGGGATCTTATGGCAGAAGGACATCGGCAGAGTCTTGCGGTAGATCGCCGCGTTCTGCTGAAGAGCTCGATCCTCGGAGGAGGTGCCGCGCTTGTGAACAAACTGTCGGGTGGAATATTTGAGACTACCGCCTGTGCGGCGGGCACCCCGTCTGCGCCACAGCCAATTGTGGAAACTGCCGCTGGCAAGGTTCGCGGCACCACCACAAACGGAATCCACATCTTCAAAGGCATTCCCTACGGCGCTCCGACGAGCGAAAAGAATCGCTTCATGCCCCCAGCGAAGCCGGAACCTTGGAAAGGGGTGCGCGATGCACTTCAGTACGGACACTCCGCACCCCAAACCATACCCGGCGCGCCCAGCATCTTGGCGGGCATGGACTTCTTGGCATCCGCACAGAATCCTTCTGGAACAGGCGAAGGCGAGGATTGCCTAGTTCTCAACGTCTGGACGCCGGGCCTCAAGGACAACGGCAAACGGCCGGTCATGCTCTGGTGCCACGGCGGTGCTTTCACTTCGGGCTCCGGTTCCGCCCCACTGTATGACGGCGCAAACCTCGCACGTCGGGGCGATATCGTAGTCGTGACCATCAATCACCGCTTGGGCGCTTTGGGCTACACCTACCTAGGCCACACAGGAAGTGAAGCCTTCGCAGCCTCGGGAAACGTCGGCATGTTGGATATCGTTGCCGCCCTTGCTTGGGTGCGGGACCATATCGCTGATTTCGGCGGCGATTCCAGCAGAGTATTGATCTTTGGAGAGTCCGGCGGAGGCCAGAAAGTCTCGGCGCTCTTAGCGATGCCGGCAGGTAAGGGACTCTTTCATCGCGCGGTGGTCGAAAGCGGCCCAGGGGTCAGGATGAACGCCCTCGACCACGCCACGAAGGTGGCGGATATGTTGCTTGCCGAGCTGGGCGTGAGGGCGGATCGAGTCGCAGACATTCAGACGATGCCGCTCGAACAAATCTTGGCGGCCCAGGGTGCCGTCAACCGCAAGTTGGGACCATTCGTTCCCGGCATGATTCAGGGCTTCTCGCCGGTCGTGGACGGCGTTTCACTGCCCCAAAATCCGTTCGATCCCGTGGCGCCCGAGGTGTCCGCAGACATTCCGCTCCTTATCGGTTTCAACCGCACGGAGTTGACGTTGTTCGCGGCAGGTGACCCGAGCTTATTCTCGCTCGATGAAACGGGTCTTCAGCAGCGCGTCCAGTCGCTGCTGGGCGATCATGCCGAAGAGGCACTTCGCGCATTTCGCATGGACTACCCGCAGGAGAATCCGTCCGGCCTCTATTTCTTGATCGCGACCGCGTATCCGACGGTGGCCTTCACGGCCAAAATGGGGGAACGCAGGGCGGCGTTGAGGAAGGCCGCCACGTATGTTTACGAATTTACATGGGAAACACCCATCCTCGGCGGCCGGTTGAAGTCACCACACACAATCGAAATACCCTTCGTCTTCGATAACGTGGGAGATCCGCTGGTTGAGAAACTCACAGGCAGTGGCTCCGACATATTTCCACTTGCTAAGCGTGTGAGTGGCGCCTGGGCTGCCTTTGCGGCCAATGGCACCCCTGACTCGAAGGGCTTTCCGCACTGGCTACCCTATTCGGCCGTGGACCGCAACGTAATGATTATCAACACGGAGAGCAAAATCGAGAGAGATCCCAACCGCCAGGCACGCATCGCGATCGAAAACGTTTTGTTTCCCTCGCGCGCTTAGGTTTCAAGTTCAAAGAATGTCGAGCGCTTGTTCCAGGAGTGCGGATGACCTACCACAAATGGCTGGCGATCGCGCTAGGTGCGCTCGTTATTCTAGTCATCGGCTTAGGAGCAACCTCGGCTTCCCGGGCATCCCAAGCCCAGGGGCCTTGCGCTCAGATCATCGCTTCCTGTGAAGGCGCGGGCTTTGTTCAGGGCGGGGCAAAGTCGGGAAACGGACTTCAGGTCGATTGTGTTCAGCCCATCATGCAGGGACGGGCTGCGGAACACAAAGCCAGCAGGCCTTTGCCCGAAGTCGATGCCCAGCTGATCGCCGCATGCAAGGCGAGGAACCCTGGATTTGGCCAACCACAACCGGCGCAGCCCGAACTAACCGAGCAGCCTCCTCCGCCTGCCCCACCCTCGCCGGCGCACGCCGCCGCGCCCGGCAGCCCCAACATCGTTTTCGTCCTCACCGACGATCTTTCGATGAATCTCGTGCAATTCATGCCTCACGTTCTGGAAATGCAGAAAAACGGCGTGACCTTCGCCAACTATTTCGTGACCGATTCACTTTGCTGCCCTTCGCGCTCCTCCATCTTCACAGGTCGCTACCCGCATGACACGGGCGTCTTTAAGAACGTAGGCAAGGACGGCGGTTACCTCGTTTTTCGTGCGCGCGGGAATGAACAGTCCACCTTTGCCACTTCATTTTCTGCGGCCGGATATCGCACGGCATTTCTGGGCAAGTACCTGAACGGATACGAGCCCATGCAGCATCACCCGATCCCTCCCGGATGGAACACCTGGGTGGTCGCAGGCAACGGCTATCTCGAGTTTCGTTATGTCTTTAACCAGGACGACCAGCTCGTCCAGCACGGCTTTAAACCTGAGGATTACCTAACCGACGTCGTATCCGATCTAGGCGTTCGCTTTATCGAGCAGAATAGGGGCCAGCCTTTCTTCATCGAAATTGCAACATTCGCGCCGCACGCTCCTTACACGCCCGCCCCCCGCGACGCCAACGCCTTCCCCGGTCTGCGCGCTCCCCGCTCACCGGCTTACAACGCCCCGCACGATGCCGACGCTCCCCACTGGCTGGCCGCACATCCCGCACTCACCGAAGCCGATATGGAGAGCATCGACAGGGATTTTCGCAAACGCGCCCAATCCGTATTAGCTGTAGACAAGATGATTGGCGAATTGCAAGCCGCGGTCGCCGCCATTGGCCAAGCGCAAAACACCTACTTCTTCTTCAGCTCGGATAACGGCTATCACATGGGCGAATACCGCTTGATGCCAGGGAAGATGACCGCCTACGATACCGACATCCATGTCCCGCTGGTTGTCACAGGCCCTCGCGTTCCCAGCGGACGCACGATTGGGGAAATCGCCGAGAACATCGACCTGTGCCCGACCTTCACCGAGCTTGCCGCTGCGACAGCTTCCGCGAACGTAGACGGCGCGAGCCTTGTGCCCTTGCTCCACGGCGACAGCGTCAGCACGTGGCGCAGTGTCACATTAGTCGAGCATCATGGGCCGGTTCGGGAGCCCAGCGATCCGGATATGCCCAGCGCGCGCAGCGGAAACCCGACCACCTACGAAGCCATCCGCTCGCAAACTGCTCTTTACGTCGAGTATGCGGACGGCGAGAAGGAGTACCACGACCTCGTTAGCGATCCTGATGAGTTGCGCAACACCTTCTCCTCACTTTCGAGCGACAAAAAAGCTTCGTTGCACGAAATCCTCACGGCTACCACAAATTGCCACGACCGAAACTCCTGCTGGGCAGCCCAGGGAGCCGGTGGCGCTGCACGGCACAGCGCAGCAGAAGCGCGTTCCGAAGAGTAAATATTTGTTGTCGATCTCGCCTCTCCTCTCAAGCGAATTTCTCACTATCATGTTGTTAAGGCCTTGAACTTCAACTCTGACGCCGGTCCGCTGTCGAGGCGCATGACTTTCTTCCAGCTGTTGACTCAAGGGCTTCTGACGCTACTTGCGTTGTGACAAGCGCAAGCGCAAACGAGAATTGTCGTCTTCAGGAGGACCGCTTGCTCCACGACAAGAGGTCAATGATCGGAAGGCTTGGGCTGGCCGGCGCAGCGTTTGCCGTACTGCCCTTCGCACTGGCCAACCGATTTACCACCCTTCCAGCGGCGCAAATTGGTCAGCGCGCGCGCACTCTCATTAGAGAGAATATTGACGACCATAAGCTCGTTACACTCAGAGGCAACACACGCCCGGAAGCACTCGACCCAGCAAATGACCGTGGGCGGGTGGACGACCAATTTCCTGTAACGCACATGCTCCTCCAGTTGCGGCGACCTGCGGAGCTCGAGCAGGAGTTCGAGCAGTTCATCGATCAGCTCACGGACAAGACATCGCTGAATTTCCGGCACTGGCTTCCGCCCGCCGAACAAGGCCAACTCTATGGACCCGCGCAGGCGGACCTGGACAAGCTGCAGGCTTGGCTCGAGTCGCATGGCTTTACCGTGAACGAAGTTTATGCGACCGGTATGGTGATGGATATCTCCGGCACTGCGGGCCAAGTCCGAGAGGCCTTTCACACGGAAATCCACAATCTCGATGTTCGCGGTGAATCGCATTACGCAAATATGAGGGATCCACAAATTCCAGCGGCGCTCGCGCCTCTGGTCGTGGGCATCGTTTCCATGCACAACTTCAGGCCCCGGGCGATGAATCAACCTCGGACCAACTACACGTTCGCCGGATGTACTGGTGCACCGGCAGTAGGGACTTGCTATGCGCTCACGCCTGCTGATTTTCAAGTGATCTACAACCTGGACCCCCTTTTTCGGTTGGGGCTAAACGGCACTGGCCAGACCATCGTCGTGGTCGAGGACAGCGACACTTACAGCACCGACGTCGCGACATATCGGAGCACCTTTCTCAGCAAATACACGGGCACGGTCACGACGATTCATCCAAGCGGAAGCAATAGCTGCACCGATCCTGGGACCAATGCGGCCGACGGAGAAGCGGATATTGACGCGGAAGTGGCCAGCGCTATCGCGCCCAACGCCACGATTGAAGTCGCAAGCTGCAGTGACACCGTCACCTTTGGCGGACTTCTCGCCATCGAAAATCTCATTAACAGCGCCACGCCGCCGCCTATTATCAGCATGAGCTACGGTGAATGCGAAACGGTCAATGGTGCAGCCTCCAACGCAGCATTTAGTTCTGCGTTTCAGACGGGGGCCGCTGCGGGGGTCTCCATTTTCGTTTCTGCCGGTGACTCAGGCGCCTCTTCCTGTGCACCTCTATTCCGCGGGGGTGCGAATTACGCATATCCGGGCCTTGGGGTAACCGGGTGGGGTGAGACGGTCTACAACGTCTCGGTAGGCGGCACGGATTTTGAGGATACATACAATGCCAAGATGGGCTCACCCGCAACGCCGTTGAGCACCTATTGGAATTCGACCAACACGGGGACAGACAGTTCGGCGAAATCATACATTCCCGAAATTCCCTGGAACGATTCGTGCGCAGGCTACCTGCTTTACAACTACCTCGGGTATGCCACCGGCTACGGCTCGGCTGGACTGTGTTCGATCTCGACCTACCAAAGCACCGCGGCGGGATCCGGCGGCCCGAGCAACTGCGCCACGGGGGGAGGCGGATCGGACCAGGTTTTCTATGCCGTTGCGGACGGAAGCTGCACGGGATATGCCAAGCCTGCTTGGCAATCGGGAATTTTCGGAAATCCGGCGGACGGAGTCAGGGATGTTCCCGACGTATCGCTGTTTGCTGCCAACGGCCTCTGGGGACACTACGTCGTAATCTGTTTCTCCGACGCGGCCAACCAAGGGACATCATGCTCCGGCGCACCGGACACCTGGAGTGGCTTTGGAGGAACCTCGATTGGTGCACCAACGATGGCTGCGATTCAAGCGCTCGTGAATGAGAAATGGGGAATCCGCGCGGGCAACCCTAACCCCACCTATTATTCGATTGCAAAGGTGGAGTTCGGATCCACTGGCAATGCGGCGTGTTATTCGATCAACCAGCCTCCGCAAAAGGGATCGGCCTCATCCTGCGTCTTCTATGACGTCACGCAAGGCGACAATGATGTGGACTGCAGGTACAACGGAGCCAACGACGCATTTGGCGTCGGCTGCTATCTGCCTTCAGGCACGATCGGCGCGCTCGGCACGCAGGCGCTGACGACCGGCACAGTGACCGCCGGTGGTTCTGGTTATACGGGCGCACCGACCTGCACGATCGGCGCTCCTAGCAATCTGAACGAGTATTTGTCCCCGAGTGGCGGAATCCTTTGGGCGGGCGGAGCCCAAGCAACCTGCACTGCCGCTGTCGCCGGCGGTTCCGTCCATTCTGTGACGATCGGCGCGGCCGGAGCTGGTTACGCCGGAGGCGCATCTTGCACCCTCACGGGGGGCGGAGGGACGGGAGCCACCTGCTCAGTCTCACCCGTCATCGGCACAATCGCTTCGACCTATCAGCCCACCTACGGGGCTACACCGGGATGGGACTTTGCAACCGGTATCGGCAGCGTCAACGCCTATAACCTAGTCTTCAGCAGTGCTTGGTAGATGTTATGAATAGCGCAGACAGACCCTGCCGAGTGTTCGCCATCGCAGCCTTTTTCGCGATTGTCGTAGCCCTGCCGACTGTTGGCCAAAATCGCCCGTCTCAGGGCGTCCTTGAGGATTGGACCCATCATCACGCCGTGTTCGGCGATGCAGGCACGGCTGTCGAAGCCATTCAAAACGGGACTTACGATCGGTGGCTGAAAATAGTCACCGACCCACGGTATCAACTCGCACGAGCAAAACGGATGGCGGCTTGGCGCACGGAGGCAACGACAGATCAGGATGATTTCGGCGCCGACAGCGACGTGAAAGCGGGTACCTCACCTGAGGAAGCGCTGGACGACGCACGCATCCTATCAACCGCGCCTGCGCAACTTCCTCGAGGTTTAGCGAAGGCAAAAACCGCGCTTCCGCGAACCGACAACAATCAGGAAACCGACCAGAGTCCTGACTTCGACGTTCCGTCCGGATTTTCTTTCGCGCGGGGCAGGTGGCACCACAACGGAGTGAAGGCGGACTGGAGTGAAACACTGGGAAGTGGGGGAGGTCTGGGACTCGGAAATTATCCCGCCAAATACGCGTTCTCGACCTCGACGGAAAGCTGCACAGACTGGGTTGCGTACAACACAGGTCTGGCCGGGAGTGCTGCGCAAGCCACGATCATCGCCTACACGAATCTCTATGCGGGCACATGTAGCGGCAGCATCCCGAAAGTAAGCTGGGCCTTCAACACAGGTACCGGCAACTCGATTCTTACATCTCCCGTGCTTTCACTCGATGGAACACAGCTTGCGTTCGTGCAGGACGGCGCCGGTGGGGCGAGCCTCGTCGTTTTGAAATGGTCCGCAAGCGGAACGCTCACCGCACCCACCACGCTTGCAAGCCAATCTTCTGGCAGCGCCTATCGTTCCTGCACAGCACCCTGCATGTTCAGCATTAGTTTCAGCGGAGGCGCAAACGACAGCGGATCCTCGGTTTGGTACGACTACGGCCTAGATGCGCTCTGGGTGGGCGATGACAACGGCGTGCTTCACAAGTTCACAGGAGTTTTTGCGGGATCGCCCGCCGAAGTGACATCCGGAGGTTGGCCCGTGACGGTGAGTGCGTCACCACTGAGCGGTCCCATTCGCGATTCAGTTACGGGCAACGTGTTTGTGGGCGATTACACCCTGACAGTGGACTCCCCCTGCACGCCTTCGGCCTTCCCCTCCAACGCCCCTTGCGGATTTCTCTATTCCTACGATTCCTCGACGGGAGCTCTCAAGGCTAGATCTGCGCAATTGGATTACAACTTCGGCATCGTGGACACGCCGCTTCTGGACCAGTCCGCTGGCGAGCTCTATGTGCCTGTGGGTTCGGATGGCGAAAGTGGAGCTTTGACCCGTTGCGGAACGGCTACACCTTGCGCCGCCGTCTTTCAACTTTCAACGAGCTTTTCAACAGGTGCGAGCGGCACCGAGGCAACGGTCGGTCCAGGGTTTGAGTTCCTGCTGATCGGGGCATTCGATAACGCGTACCTGACTTCCGCCAATGGCGCAAGCCCTACGGGTCACTTGTATGTGGTGGGAAACACGGGCGCAGCAAACAACGCCTTGTACCAGATATCGATTACTGCGAACGTCATGAGTACGACATCCGTAGTGGGTCCAGTGGTGGCTCGGAACTACACCTACGGCTACTACGCGGCAGGGCTCAACATCACCGAGTTTTTCAACAGTGGCACGGACTACCTATTTCTGAGCACGGCCGCCTTCAGCAACTCCTCTGGGTGTGGCGCAGTGCCGAGCCTCTTTATCGGCTGTGTGGTGGGATTCAACGTGACGAGTGGCTCCATATCGGCTCTAACACCACCGACAGGATCATCGCCCGCCGCCGGGGGTGCGAGCGGAATCGTCGTGGATAACTCGGGGGCCGCCCCCGGAGAATCAAACATCTACTTTTCAGCGCTCGCGAACCAGACTTGCCCGACCTCGGGCGGCAGCAGCGGATGCGCCATTCAAGTCTCGCAATCTGCTCCCTAAGCTCCAGACTGCTCAAGGCACATCGGATCAATGGTTACGCTTTTGCACGCTCTGGGCATTTCCTGATTGATAGAGGGCTCCCTACAAGCTACGTTGATTCCGGAAAAATGTCTGCCGATAGCCGACCGTCTCAACCTGTGCCGTCGGAACAAAGGATTAAAGAAACGGACGGGGTTCGTAGATTCGTCCAGGGCGCGAGAGCGAATACGACCCCGAGGCAAACCGATGACCGGTGAACCCGACTCAAACGGGTCGCAAGCAAGTCACGAAGCAAAGAGGATCTCGATCAACAAAGACGCTACAGCCGCCGGCGAGAAACGGAAAAAATCCTACCAGAAACCCTCCTTCGAGCACGAACGCATTTTCGAAACAATGGCCCTGACGTGCGGAAAGATTTCGCCAACTCACAGGCAATGTCACTTCAATCGGAAAAATTCTTGAACCCAGTGGCGTTGATGAAAATAGCGGCACGGCCGCGCGATGCGCTCAAGCGCGAACTTGCGGCGGAGATTTTGCAGCGATTCTCCGCATTGCGATTTGTTGCCTACGGCACCAGCATGCTGCCGTCGATTTATCCTGGCGACTGTCTGACCGTCGAATCCTTTGGCTCCGCAATCCCTAGCCGTGGCGAAATTGTTCTTTGCCGCCGCGGCGGCGAGTTTTGCGTCCATCGAATTGTAGCTATTTCGGGAGAGAGACCGGATACCCGGTACATCTTACGCGGCGACGCTCTGCTCGAAGACGACCTGCCGCTTCCGGCCCACGAGCTTCTCGGTCGCGTCACTTCAATCCTGCGCCGCGGAAAGCCGTTGAGACTCGACCGAAAAAGGGGGCTCGGTCAACGAGCGCTGCGATCGATGGTGCGCCGTTTGAATGTTGCGTCCGTACTCCTGCTCGGTTGGCACAGTATGCTGGCCCGGGAAACGCCGAAAGAATCAGACGTAGTAAGAACGGAGTGTGCTTAATGTCGACGGCTGTCCCGCAACTTAGCCCTCAGGGGCCGCTCCACACGGGATCGGAGGAGCTTATCGTCCAGATCGGTGGTATTCCCATCCAGCTCAAGACCAACAATCCTGGCTTGCGAAGACTCATCGAGGAGCGCTACGCCGGATTCTTAAGTCCTGCGGCTCGGCCGGCATGTCATTTCAAGATTCAGTTGACCTCAGGCGACGCGTACCGAGGCGATCAGGACGCCAGGGTTTTCAGGATTGGTTCCGCATGGTCCCTCGAGCGGGGAGACTTCCGGGCAGAACTGGACATGCGTCGCCGTGTGGGGTGGATACGTCAAAGCTGTAACCCCTACTCCCTGGATTCGGTGCTGCGGATCACGCACTCTCTGTTGCTGGCGATGAAAGGTGGCTTTCTACTGCATGCCGCAAGCGCTGTACGAAAGGGCCGCGCCTTCCTTTTTGCGGGCGTATCGGGGGCCGGCAAGACCACGATCGTCCGCCTTGCGCCCTCCGATGCCACGGTTCTTACCGACGAGGTCTCCTACGTCCGGCGGGTTGGTCAGGGATACGAGGCGTACGGAACCCCTTTTGCCGGGGAACTCGCGCGCTCGGGCGCGAATCTTTCCGCTCCACTTGATACGGTCTTTTTCCTAGAACAAGCGCCTGCCAACAACATCCAGCCGATTTGCCCGCGTGATGCGGCGAGAGCGTTGCTACGTCACATTCTGTTTTTCGCGGAGGACGCCGACCTGGGGCGGGCCGTGTTCGACTCGGCAGTGGCATTTGTGTCTCGCGTCCACACAGCGCGACTCGCCTTCCGGCCCGATGCGCGCATCTGGGAACTGGTCGGATGAACGAGAAATACATCGCTCGGAGCGAAAAGGTTGCGTGGCGGTTGCTCGATGGCGAGATGATCATCATGTCTGCCTTGGACTCCACGCTGTTTAATCTCAATACAGTGGCGACTGTGATTTGGCAAGCGGCTGACGGCCGCACTCCGTTATCGGAGATCGTCCGAGGACTCATTTGCGAGGAATTCGATGTCGACCCGGACGTGGCCTATCGCGACGCGGAGGCGTTCGTCAACGAACTTGCATCACACAGAATTCTGATGATGTCCGACAAACCTGTCGCCAGATCCGGCGACCCTGACAAACCATGAGCTTAATGGAGCGACTCAACCACAAGGCGCTGCGCCTGGGCGTGCCGTTGAGTGTGCATCTAGACGTCACCTATCGCTGCAACGAGCGGTGTGAACACTGTTATCTGGAGCATGATGACCACGGCGAGATGACGACATCCGAAATTCGTAGCCTTCTCGGTCAACTTGAGCAGTCGGGAGTTTTTTTCCTGGCGGTCAGTGGTGGTGAACCACTCGTGCGTCGCGACTGCTTTGAAATCCTAGAGGTCGCTCGATCACTCGGTTTCAACGTCAAACTGAAGACGAATGCGATCCTAATCAAGGAGCGAGAAGCGCGAAAGCTTTGGTCGCTCGGAGTCGAACAGGTTCAGATCAGCGTGTATTCCGATCGGCCCGAGGTACATGACGCGATCACGAAGGTGCCAGGTTCGCTTCTACGCACCATGGCAGCGATTCGTTTCCTGAAAGGGCAGGGCCTAAAGGTAACCGTCGCGAACGTTCTTATGAAATCAAACTTTCAAGACAGCGCAGGCGTTCGCGCTTTGGCCGCTGAACTGGGCGCTCAATTCACCCTGGATCCTACTATCACGCCGATGTTGGATGGAGACCGTTCCCCGTTACGGCTCCGGATTGCGGCAAACGAAGTGAGAAGCTTATTTCGAGACTCGAATCTAGTGGGAGATGTAGACGCGTTCTGTGCTCCACCTCCACCGGTCGACGACGAGACGCGCGGAGGTTTTCCCTGTAGCGCGGGACACACCGCTTGCTACATTTCTCCGTACGGCGATGTCTATCCTTGCGTACAGTTCCCTCTGCCCTGCGGCAATGTGCGAAAAGAGTCCTTTCTGAATATCTGGAAAAATTCATCGCAGCTGCGTGAAGTTCGGTCGATTCGCGGGAAAGACCTGCCCACATGCTCGTCCTGCGCCCACCTCGGCACCTGTACCCGCTGCCCGGGTCTCGCCTACATGGAAGGCAACATGCGTGGACCATCTTCGGCCGATTGTGAGAAGTCCTTTCTGCGCACTGGCATCTTCACGGCGGGAATGCTCGCACGCGGCGTTGTTCCTTCTGCCAATGCACACGATCTGGTGCAGATTGACCAGCGACAGACCCTCCACCCAGCCTAAACCTTACGCGCGTTGAATCCCGGAGAGGTGAGCGGATGCAAGGCACACTCCGGCGGAGTCTGGCACCGCCAAGTTAGTGGCTGTGATCCGAGAGGAGACTCCCTAAGTCCCAAACACGTTGGGGGGCATTGCGCGCGATCGTCGAAGCGAAGAAAATGCAAAAGTGTACGAAATGCGCGGAAGCTCCCAAGGCCCCGTCGTAACCAAATCATGGGCGTGGAAGGTGATCCTCCCTTGGCCTTATGAAAGTCGATTGATAAAGGGATGGCGCCGAACAACTCCGGCCGCCACATCGATTACCTCGAGATATACGAAGGAGATGTTCTTTCGGCTGATATGCGGCCCATCCTGGAGTATGCATCGTCGCTATTCGCCCATCACGCAAAGCGCGCCGAACTAATTACGCCACAGCTCCCTCCCCACGAGGCGTGAGCAATGTCAGCACAACGGCTATCAGCAACAAAGCGGGTACATCCCCGAGTAAATGGCCACGATGCTCGGGGTAAACCAACGACTGCACGGCCATGATTCCCCCATGAACGAAGCTTGACCAAACGGTGAACCAAATCAGGCTCAAATGCTTAAGCGGGTTTCGCACCGCCAGGAGCAGGAAAACACCAAGAGTTGCGTAAATGCCCAAAATCATTTGTAGGTACGTGGAATGGCCGCTCATGTGCCAGGTCCAACCGGATGGCCAGAGGATAGTCAGTGGATATATACCAAAGATAAATACAATGCCGATCACTACGAGAGCAACCCGAAGAGGCCCAAGATGGGCGGCGCTGGCCATGTAGGTTCCTCCTTGCTTGATTGTCTTTCCGCTGCCGGGGCGTCAAACTGGCGGGACTATAACACAGCTTTCCGAACATGCTCCCCTACGCACTAGCGAAAACCCACAGACGAGTACGATCAAGCGGGTCAGAATCTGCTTTTTGTTCTTGCGTGAGGAAATTACCAGATTGTGGCGGCAGTTACGGCGGGCCTAGCAACTACACCCAGCAAATTATGCTGCGCGATGAATAGCTGAGCCATCGCATACTGATTCGCAGGCTCCGCAATTGGTGCACTCGTCAACCTTCACGACGAAAGAGCCGTCTTCGTTCTTTTCGATAGCCCCAACCGGGACGCCTCAGGGCAGTTATCGCCCTTTTCGCATTTTCCCCGATCGATGAGATAGGCCATGCCGCCTCTGTCGAATTGCCGGTTACCGTTGCTTCTAAAGTCGTATGTGACTTCATTACAAAGCGTTTGTGCTGCAGGTCACTGGGGCGGATTTGATGCAATCGAGTCGTTCACGGCCTCGCAGAGATGGTTACCTTCACCCGTTTTTCGCTGTGATCTGTGTCACTGCACATTAGTCTGTGCGTGCGCTATCAAATTGCCATGAGTAGCGCTGTGATCAAAATCCGTTTAAGCGCGTCTGGCAGCATGGGCGTCACCGCGCAAAGAGTTCTCGCCTTCCATTGTTGTTGTAACTAGGCCAGCTTTTTCGGAATTCCCACACGTATGCCAGAAACACACGGAGCCCACATGAAGATCTCGAAGGACGTGACAGAACTGATTGGCAAGACGCCGCTCGTGCGTCTTCACAAGGTCACCAGCGGCTGCTCCGCCACAATCGTGGCTAAACTGGAAAGCTTCAACCCATGTGCCAGCGTAAAGGACCGCATTGGAGTCAGCATGATCGAAGAGGCCGAGCGGGCCGGAAGGATTCAACCAGGCCGTACCGTGCTCATCGAACCTACCAGCGGAAACACGGGAATTGGCTTGGCTTTTGTCGCGGCGATCAAAGGATACAAGCTCATTCTGACAATGCCCGACACCATGAGCATCGAGCGGCGTGTGCTGCTGCGAGCTTTCGGTGCGGAAATCGTTCTCACACCCGGTCCCAAAGGAATGAAAGGCGCGATCGCCAAAGCTGAGGGGCTACTTGCCGCCCATCCAAATGGCTACATGCTCCAGCAATTCGACAACCCCGCAAATCCCAAGATCCATCTCGAGACCACTGGCCCGGAAATATGGGATGACACTGAAGGTCAGGTCGATATTCTCGTTTCGGGCGTCGGTACCGGTGGCACGATCACAGGTGTCTCCCAGTACATCAAGCCGAGAAAACCCACTTTTAGGGCCGTCGCCGTCGAGCCGAGCAATAGCCCGGTGCTCTCAGGAGGCCAGCCCGCGCCCCACAAAATTCAAGGAATCGGTGCCGGGTTCGTGCCCAGCATTCTGCGCACAGACTATATCGACGAAATCATAACCGTGAACAACGACGATGCCATTTCCATGGCTCGCCGTTTGGCTAAAGAAGAAGGGCTTCTAGTCGGTATCTCATCCGGAGCGGCTGTGGTGGCGGCGTTGGAGATAGCACTTCGCAGTGAAAATTCCGAAAAATTGATTGTGGTCGTGCTGCCAGACTCTGGCGAGCGCTATCTCAGTAGTGTGCTGTTTGATGAGCTGCGCAGCGAGGCATTGCAAATGACAGCCGTGGCGGTGTGACATGCCCCGGTTTGTGATGTCGATTCTTGAAGATCTCACGACCGTTTTGGAGCGCGACCCTGCAGCCAGATCGCGCTTTGAAGTCTTGCTCTGCTACTCCGGCTTGCATGCCGTGTGGCTACACAGAATTGCCCACTGGCTATGGATTCACCACTTCTATCTCGGGTCACGCTGGTTGTCGCAGATGGGTCGATTTCTCACCGGAATCGAAATTCACCCGGGGGCTCAGGTCGGGCGGCGGTTATTTATCGATCACGGAATGGGCGTCGTTATCGGCGAAACTTCGATCGTAGGCGATGACGTGACTTTGTACCAGGGTGTCACGCTGGGAGGCACCGGCAAAGAGCGAGGCAAACGCCATCCGACTGTGCGCGACAACGTTGTCGTTGGAGCTGGTGCCAAGATTCTCGGCAACATCACTGTCGGCAGGAACTCGCGCATTGGCGCGGGCTCGGTCGTCCTACGAAATATTCCAGATGATTCCACGGTCGTAGGAGTTCCAGGTCACATCATCTTTCGCGATGGCAAGCGCGTTGTCATTACAGATCCAAAGCAGATCAATGATCCGCTTTCCGAGGCGCTGGCCACAGTCGCAGCCGAAGTAAACAGGCTCCGAGAGAGAGTTCATAAACTGGAAGGCACGGAAGTAGCGAACGGCGATTCCACGGCATCTCTGCAACACATCATCGAAGATATCGATTATCAGATCTAGGGGGACAGCATTCCTCCTGGTGAGCGGTAATAACACACCCTGCAGGGAAACCTCCTTACATGTCTCTGAATCCGATCGCTTCGGCATTGGCACCCCGCTGTTTTTAGAATTTGGGTACAAACATTGTGGTGCGCCTCCGTCTTGATCAGCGTGATCCAAAAAGGACACACCTAGGCGGCTCAACTCTGACTCTTTCAACAGAATCAGATGTTTGCGGAAATCGTAATTTCGTTCGTGCGTGCTCAGGAGTGCGTCATAGGGGCGACGAGATTTGTTTGTTCATAGATACCGTATTGCTTGACCGCTTCGATCATGGCGCGTAGATTGTCGGCGGTGGTGTTGTGAACTTGAGCGCCCCCTGTCAAAATGTATCCTCCGTTCTTGCTGCACATTTCGATGACACTGCGGCAGTACTGCTTCACCTGTTCGGGTGTTCCCGTGCACATCAGCGATGTCGGGACGTTACCTGCAATGCAGTTCCGCTCACCCAATATCTTTTTCGCACGTGCCATGTCCGTGCGATCAAACCACCAGATGACGCTCCCTTCCGGAAGGTCCGTCACCGTTTCGAGCCGCTTGTTATAGCTTCCTTCGGCAAAAAGCAGCGGCACGCAACCTTCCTTCACCAGACCCAGAATGACCTTCTTTAGCCCGGGCCAGTAGAAAGTCTCAAACTGCTTCGTGGACATGAATGTGTCGTCGCCCTTATGCAGGGCCATAAAAATGACAGGTACTCCCGTAGCGTCCGCGCCCGCGACGCCTCCCTCCACGATCCAAGGTGTTGCGACTTCTATCGCTTCCAGCAGCTTCGCCGGCTGGCGGAAGATATCCATCATGATTCCCCGCGTCCCGCGCAACGTGTCGCCGAACAGGTCAAAAGGCGCATGCGCGAAACCTCCCAGAAACGGCGGATACCCCGCACCCTGGGCCTCCTTCGTAATCTCCGCGACCGCCTCTCGAAACTTCTCGATTTCCTTGCCCGCTTCAATGATGGCCTGAAATGCTGCCTGGACGTCGGGCTGCATGCAGGAGGCAAGAAAGACCGTAGGCATCCCGAACGCGAGCTTGAACGGCATCAACTTGCGGAAAGGCTCGAAGGCTCCGAGCGTTCGAGGCAGATAGACGCGAAGAAAAAAATCGGCCGGATCACTCAGCAAGTCATCGTATTCATTTGCTTTCATGTACTCGCCTTCCACAAATTGCGCCATGGGCGCATCGTTCGCGAGGCCATGCCCTGGCCACACGGTCATCCGCGTCTTCGTGATTTCATGAACCCGTCCGGAATTGACACTTATGCCCGGAACGATGCATGTATCTCCGTCGAATTCATAGAGAAATTTTCGCCACGCGCGCTTCATTGCCTCGTAATCGTACATAGCCGTGCGCACCGTTATTCCGGCATAGGCAGCCGGAAACTGCCCGGCGGGGAGGATGCAAGGGACGCGATCCGACGCTTGCAGCTGGATCGCCCGAATGATGCGTGTAACGCGCGCCTGATAGCCTCGTTCCGCATCTTGGCTTGCGAACCGCACGCCGGGGGCGGAAAGCCACCGTTGGAAGCGCTGCTCGCGCTTTTCTCTCCATGACGCTTGCTCCATGGGGTGCGCTGCCGTTACCTTCGCAGTTGCGTTCGAATCAGTCATCGCTTTCTTGCACCCACTTGTCGCCGCGACCCCCGAGCCGATTCGTCACCTCGAGAGCGTATCCGGGGTAGAGTGCGCCTGCCTGTCTCGGAAGTACATCGGGAGCAGGCCCTTCGTGCTGTTCCTGCGCATTCAATTGTGCCATTGCACGCCCATACGGCTTGATGCCGAGCCACATAATGAAGGCCGTAAGGCAACCAAGCACCAGCGTCGCCGCTGCGATCGAGCGCCCGAGCATCCGATCGGCGCGGAACAAATAGTCCGTAAACAACGCCACAATCGTCGGTCCGAAGCCGCTCCCGATGACGTTGAAGATGAAAAGGAAGATGGCCGTCACCTGGCCTCGCATCTGATTGGGGGTAATGATTTGAAGCGCGGCGTTCATCGGTGCGTTCGTCCAAAACGAGAAAAACGTATAGGAGGTCGACAGTGCGAGTGCCAGAGCGGGCGTCGGCATCAAAGGAAACAGGATCATTCCCGGCAACGCCAACAGTTGGCCAATGAAGACAGTGCGCATGTTGGCGTCGTCGTGTCCTTTGCCAGCTAGATGTTCGGCCATCAAACTGCCGGTAAAGGCACCGATGGGCATAATCGTCAGTGTCAACAGGCCTTGCACGACCCCGTACTTCGCGACCGACCAGTGAAAAGTGCGAACGTAAAACGATGGCGCCCAGCTCCGGATGCCAAATCCCGTCATCGCTGAAATTCCCATGCTTGCGAACATCGGCAAGAAGATCCCAGCGTTGTTCCAAACGAATGCCAGCACATCCTTCACGGGAGGCCGCTTGGTGTCACGGCTCCCTCTCGACGCAAGGCCAAGGCGCCCACGCCGCACCGGTTCGCGGATCGTGGCCGCGAGCGCCGCCACCAGTAGCCCCGGAAGACCGATCACGATGAGTGTCAACTGCCAGCCGTGCAATGTACCGATCACGGGCAATGTTGCGGAAAGTCGCACAAACGCGCCCGCGAGCGTTCCGCCCACGATGAGGGCTACGCCCTCCCCGAGAAATGTGCCGAAGAAGAGGACGGCGAAAGCCCGCGGCAGTTTTGCGCGAGGAAACAGGTCCGCCACCATCGAGAAAGACGCCGGACTCCCGCACGCGGCTCCGACCCCCGCTCCGACACGGCACATAAACAATTGGCCGAACGTGCGCGCCAATCCGGACATCGTTGTTGTCAAGCTCCATATGGCCGTGCCGACTCCCAGAATCGCGCGGCGGCTCTTGTAGTCGACGAACCGGGCGATGGGAAACGCCACGAGCAGGTAGAAGCAGACGAACGCAAAGCCCATCAGAAGGCTCATCTTGGTGTCACTGATGCGCAGGTCGCGTTTGATCGGCTCGACCAGCAGGCTCAAGATGCCCCGGTCGAGATAGGTCACCATCAGTCCCAAAGCCAATACGAATATGGCGTACCACGCCTGTCCTGGGCTCGGCCAAGGTTCCACCGTGCCCGCTGCAGGCTCTGATGTTGTGACACCTACGCTCATTGTAGGAGTCGGGGAATTCACGAGATTGCCTGTTATCAAACGGAATTAAACCGGTCAATATAGCCCTTCAACCTATTGAAGGCGCGCAGGTGGACGAGTTCAGCGTCTTCCCCCGGAAGGAGGGCGCAAGTTCGGCGGCGGCGGGTTTTTCATCCCCAGACGGAAATATTCGCCCGTTTCCAACCGCTTCCAGTTCACCGAAATGTTTTGGCTCGCCGGATGGGACATGCTCAGTGCGCCATGGTTGCACTCCTCGATACATACACCACAGAACCAGCATTCTTCGGGATAGAGCACAATGGGAGGCTTGCGTTTCTCAGGATGGGGCATCATGACGTCGGTCGGGCACACGTCCACACATAGGTTGCAACCATTGCACAAGCTGGCATCAAAGTGCATCCCTTTATTGGGCGTCGAGGGATTGGGCGTCATATAGATTTTTGCGTTCATGAGCGATGGGCTCCTTGTCTCTCGAGCTGATCGACTTGGCATGCGTAGTTTTCTGCATAACTCGACGCGTGCGGTGGCCGGAGATGAAAATCGAGCGGGAGTTCGCGGGATTTCACCCGGCCGTCTTCTTGTCGCATGGGGAGGTGTTTCTCCCATTCAGGCGGGTCCATCTGAGGATAATCGAGCCGGTAGAAATCGAGATAGACGGTGCTGCACTTTCTCAGCCGCGATGCATGCATCACCATCTCCCCGACTGTGATCAACGAAAAGCATTCGAGCATGCGTCCGAGTTCATGCGGGTTGGCGGCGTACGCGTTCGCGCCCTCGTTCTCTTTGAGTTCATTCAGAAGGCACAGCCCTCGCGTCAGCGTCAGTTCATTCTTGTATTTTCCGCAGTAGTCCTGCATGACGCGGGCGATGGCCACGTTCAGCTCCTTCCACCCGATGCCGCTCTTGCTCGCGTGGATGTGCCTGTAAGCACGCTCCTTTTCCGCCTCCACCTGCTTGCGGTCCACCACCGGTTCGGCAGCTTCCTTGGCGTATTGGGCAGCCTTCCTCGCCGCGTATCTTCCCATGGTGTGCGATTCGCCGTGGCAACCGGCGCCGAAGACCGGAGAAGTCCCGGCGGCGTACAGTCCTTCGAGCGAAGTCCTCAAGTCCCAATCAACGAGGAATCCTCCGCCCGCCAGGCTCCGCAGATGAGGATGCGGCGTGCCGCCCCAAAAATTTGAATGCTGGTATCCTTCGGGCAACATCACCGGCGTTTGCAGCAAGTCCTTGTCGGGATCGAAGCCTGCCTTCGTCAGCGTGTCATAGATCGGGATGCGCGTCTTGCCTTCGTTCCCTATCATCATGCCCCAGATACATCGCCGTTCCATTTCCGACAGACGCGTCAGATCAGCATAGAGCGGCAATTGAAACTCCCCCTTTCTAATGCGCTCGGGCAAGTCCCGCGGCAGGTCGTTCCATTTGTACTGGTCGGCATAAGCCTGGAGCCCAATGCCGATGCCGAGTTGGAACTGCTGCCCTGGAGACGGAAGGAATCGCTCCTCCAGGGTCTTCAATTCTCGGCCAAATGGATCGAACCACGGAACCTCCTTTCCATTGGCATCGGCGATGGATGTGCCATGGTACGTGTTGCTGGTGTTGCCCATGCTGTAGGGTGCATATCCGAACCCGGCCAGGCGCCCGGGCGCGGTCTGTTCCATCTGTACGAACTCCGCTCCTGCGTTCCAGCCGATAGCATGGCCCGTGCCTGCGCCGTTCATCGTGCTCATCGCTCCGGCAGCGGTCATCTCAGGTGCGAAAGAAAACAGCCGCCCGGCGCCACCACTGGCGATGATGGTCGCCTTTGCCCTGAATACGTAAAATTCGCCAGTCCGCATGTTTATGCCGGTCGCGCCCACAACTCTGCCTCCCTGCTGCGCCCCTTCCGTGAGCAGGCTCGTGACCACCGTCCGGTTGTACATGCCGACGCGGAGACGCTTCATTTCGTAGAACAAGCACTGCTTCAGGTTGAAGCCCCAGATCCGGAGAATGTGCCGGTTCCGGTAGTCGTAGGCAAACATGAGTTTCGTTTCGTCGTCGCGGAATTCCGCGCCCTTGAACTCGTCGTGCACGTCCCGAATCTGCACGCCCATCTGCTCGCACTCGAGCAGTGTCTCCCAACCCTCCGTGCAGGTGATGTAACGTGCGATCCCGTTCGAGTATCCGTGCGCGCTCTCCATCACTGCCAGCGTGTAGTCCAACGGCGTCACCTTCGAGCACGGGTTCTTGCAGGCCCCATGCCAGTGGTCCACGCCTGTCCCTCCCGAACCGCTTCGCTTCAAGTGGCCCGTCTCTACGATCACAACCTTGGCTCCCTGCCTGGCAGCGCTGATCGCCGCGTGACATCCCGCCACTCCACCTCCCACGATCAGTACATCAGCGCTAATCTCGCTTTCCTGGTCGTAACGGATGGGGTACGGCCACTCCGGCGCAGTCCCGTGCTCTTCAACGTATTCATTCCAGGTCGTCATGGCAACGTCCTCCGGCCACCGAACAGAACGGGAGGTTGCGGCGAGTGTTCGGTGAATCTCGCGTGGGATTCTGCTGTGCGGTCTGACGAGACGCAAGATTGACGTTCAGTATATTGAACGCATAGAGAAAATTTTTGGTCGAGAGGCACACCCGGCTGACCCGATTCCGCGTGTGTCCCCGGTTAAGTGATTGTTGGCAAACAGTTTGAAGACGCTGGCGATCGATCGAAGCATGCGCTGCCACAAATTCACTTGCGAACCAGCCCTCTGCTACGCGACATGGCCGCGCGCGAACGCGAAACCTTGCCCTTCGTTCGAGGGGATAAGTCCTCGGGCCGTTATCAAGACCTGGTAAGTTCGCATCTCAAAGGATGCGCGGAGTCACGAGGTGTGAAGCTCGATGCCAAAGATCCATTCTTCATAGGTCTGCCGAAAACCTACACGCGAAAGTTCTGTCGGGTTGCGGCGCGCTGCCAATATCCTCGCTGTTGAATCGGCCAGTTGATTTTGATCGCGCCACTCCTTGGGCACTGATTCACGCAACAGCCGCAATACCAACACTCTTCCGGATGCAGGATGATCGGAGCGTCGCCTCGATCGACCGCCGGAATAAATACGTCGATGGGGCAGATTTCCACACAATCGTTGCAGCCATTACAAATGAATGGGTCGATGATTACCGGCCGATTGGGAGTCGGTATATTGGGAATTGCGTACACCCTTTCTGACATGTATTTCAGCCTCCTAGCCTTGACACACGCCGGTATAGTCTCGGTTATGGGCTTCGTAGTTTTTCTTCAAGTCTCCCGCATAGTGCAACGGTCGTTCTCCTGGCACCGCGTTGTTGTTTTCCAGTCTGATCGTCGTCAGTTTGTTCCATTCCGGCGGATCCGTTTGCGGACAGTCGATGCGGTGAAAGTCGAGCCACTTGGCACTTGCCTTCCGTGCCAGCGATGCGTGCAGAATCGCCTGCGCATAATTTAAGATGCTCAAATCTTCCATCCCACGCAGCAACTTGTGCGGGTCTGGCGCATAAAGATTCGGCACCCACCTGTGCTCGATTTCTTTGAGCGACTCGAGTCCCATCTTCAACAAACGTTCCGTCTTGTACTCTGCGCAGAACCATTGCATCACCCTCGCAATCGCCGCATGCAATTCTTTCCAATCAACGCCCTCCGTCCTTTTGATCGGGCCATAGACACGTGCCTTCTCTTTCGCCACTTGCTCGGGCGAAATCCCCAGGTGCGATACTTGCAGCGCGTAGTCGGCTGCCTTCCTGCCGGCGTATCGGCCAGTCGCAGCTGCAAAGCTATGATCGCCTGAAACAAACAGCTGTTCTCCGGAGGCGTAAAGGCCATCCAAATTCGTCTTAAGGTCCCAATCGATCATCACTCCGCCGCGCTCGACCCCGCGATAAATCTCCCGCCACTGTGGCGGACTATTTCCTTCCAGCAGCTGATATCCCATCAGCCGATCTTTGGCTATGTCGAAACCAGATTCCTCGTAACTGTCCACGATGATCTTCGTCATGGATTCTTCGCCCAACAGGAACTTCCATGTGACCTTACGCTCAATTGGCGGCATCGCCGGAAAGTCGCCGTAGATCGGGAGCTCATAGTCGCCCTTAAGCACTCCCTCTCGCACCTGACCCCACACTCCGCCCTGCACCCGCGCGTCGCCACCCTCCATTTTCCGTCCCCAATGGGGCAGGCTGAGTCCACCCGGGAGCGCTTTGCCATTGGCATCCACCAAGGGGACATTTTCATAGCTGGCGTCTCCAGCCCCGGCATACCACTGATGTTTGTGTCCGCCCCCGAGACGGTGGGGTTCCGATTTTTCCAGTAAGGCCAATTCGCAGCCCGCCCGCCACGCCATTGCAATTCCATCCCCTGACAGCGTGCGCGGCCGGAAGGTGCTTAGTGCCGCGAGCTCCGTGTCAAAAGTCCAAATGGGCGCTGTCCCAGACATGCACAGAATCGTCGCCTTGGCTTTAAACACCATGAATTCACCGGTCCGATTGTTAAACCCGGTGGCCCCCACTACTCGATGGCCCTGGACCCCTCCTTCGTTGAGCAGACTCGTTGCCATCACCCGATCGTAAATCTTGACACCCAGCCGTTTGCATTCCCTTTCCATCGCCGGTTTGAAAGTGGTGCCCCAAACCCGCATCACGACATTGCTCTCATGGAAGGGGTTACTTCTCGGCGAAAAGACAAATTTCGTCTTTTCGTCGTAACCCTCGGCGGCTCGGAATTCGCCTTCCGTATCCCGGATCTTGCCGCCCATCTTCTCCAGTTCGAGCATGGTGTCATAATTCTCGCGGCACTGGATCTGGCGCCCGATGCCGTTCGCATAGCCGCCATTGCTATTTGCCAGCCGCTGTGCCCACTCATCAGGATCAACCTTCGAAGAAGGATTAGCCGGCGCGTCGCACCAGTGATCGCATCCCGGCCCGCCTGCCCCGCTGCGGACAGTGGCTGCTTTTTCGACCAAAGCTACACGAACGCCTTGGCGCGCCGCACCGATTGCCGCCCAGCAGCCGGCAATGCCGCCACCTAGGACAAGCACGTCCGTCTCAATAAGCTGCTCATTCTGGTACCTGATCGGATAGGGCCATTCAGGGATTTGGCCTTTCACCGCATAGTCATGCCAATTAGCCATGAAAGTCCCTCCTGCATCTCGGTAATCTTGCTTCGCCAAGTGGTGCTATTGATTCACTCCACTAGTCATGTCAGAAGTTTTCGGTTACCAGGGTTGCCGCGCCTGCGCAGCGAGGGCATTCTGCGATGTCGGTTCTAGGCGTGCAAGATTGTTGTTCAGCATATTGAAGGACCGAAAAAGAAATCTTCGAGAGACGAAAGCCCCGCTGGACGGACACGCTTCTCGCTCGGCGTCTCGGAGCGAGGCTAGGTCAAACAACGTAAGCGCCTTGAAAGTGAGTATAATTCCGGCTAGCAACCGATGGAAACACGCGCCCCAACAAACTCGCTCGAACGGGCACTCCTGCTGCTCGATATCATCGCTCGAGAACGCGAAGGGCTATCGAACGCTGATATTAGCCGGCGCATGGCCATGGCGCCCAGTACCTCCTCCTACATTTTGAGCCGGCTCGAGCGGGAAGCATACGTGCGACGAGACGACCGAACCGGGCGCTATCAGATCGGAATGAGACTTTTAGAGCTCGCCTACGGTGCATTAAGGACCATCGGCCATCGGCCCATTGTCGAGCCCGCACTGCATCGACTGGTCGAGCAGACTCGCTTGACCGCCTTGATTTCCGTGTGGGTGAGAGGCCGCGCCGTAGTCGTTGATAAAGTCGAAAGTCCGGAGTCCATCAAACTCGATGTCGATCTCGGCTATCCACACTATGCCCACTCCAGCGCTGCGGGCAAGGTGCTACTGGCGAACCTCTCCCCGGATGAATTCAACGTGTTCGTCAGCGAACACGGCCTGCCGCGGCGGACCGCTCGAACAATCACTTCCAAAGCGAAGTTACAACTGGAACTCGAGAACGTGCGACGACAGGGATATGCCAGTTCGAACGAAGAGGAGTTTATAGGAGGCCGGGCCGCGGCCGCGCCGATCGTGGACGGTTTCGGAAAGGTGTGTGCCGCGGTCAGCGCAGTCGGTCCCACGGGTCACGCCATCTGGGAATGTCCATCGGATGCCATCCGGTGCGTGAAAGCGGCCGCGCGGGAGATCTCTAGACGCTGGAACGGCTAATTCTCCCCGTTCCATGCGACTCAAGAATTGACGTACGATTCAGTGGAATAGTCGGGAACACAGGGCGTCTCTTCAACTCGCCTTCCGCCACATAAGAAGCGCTCCTTCTATGGTTCCACAAGGCATCGGCCAATCCCTGGTTGGATCGAGCAAACGTCGCTCGCCTAGAACTCTTGCAGGCCCCGATGTGTTCGCGGTCACATCGACGCGTGATTTCCATCACCGTTTCCTGTGGCCTGAAAGCGTATGCGAAATGGGAAAAAAGGCGAGTCGAGGCCATGTATCGCGTGTTCAGGAAACTTGAGCAAGGAGAATCCGTACACGTAGCATCCCGCGACGAGCTTGACGGGGCTGTGGAACTCGTACGAAAGCTGAAGTCCTTCTGGCCGGGACACTACCTAATCAAACTGAGCAGTGGAGTCGGTTCCATTCTGGAAAGGAAGGGGCGCGAAGTTTGGTTCATCACACCAGTTCAGACAGTCTACGAGGCCATTGAGAGAATGGCCGACAAGGAGGTGGGAGCACTGCTTGTAATTTCAGAGGAGAATCTCGTGGGAATTATTTCAGAGCGCGATTATGCCAGGAAGGTTATCCTCGAGGGAAAATCCTCGAAGAACACCTTGGTCAACGACATCATGACGAGCCCAGTAATCTTCGTGACTCCTGATCAAACCGTTGCGGAGTGTATGGACATCATGACGAGAAGGCGTGTACGTCACCTTCCGATTATGAAAAACGAAAAGGTGCTAGGAGTTGTTTCCATCGGTGACCTACTAAAGTGGGTTGTCTCGGAGCAAGAGGAAACTATCGAGCGTCTCCAGAATTACATCTCGACTAAATATCCGACCTGAGCTAGTCAAAACCTTCAGGAGGCCGCATAAAAATGGATGGGTGGAAGGTTGGTTTGAAGGCGCGGGTGCGCCATGAGAAGGCATTTGGGAGGCGCGGGTGGGAATCGAACTCAAGAACGCAACCATTGGATTTACAGGCGTTAGAAATGGCTCAAAAGGCCCCAATGGCTCAAATTGCCGTGGCAATGTCTGAAAATGTCTGAGAAGCATAGCAGGTTGGATTCTTTCAAAGCTTTCGCCTCTTCTCTCAGCTTCGCCCGATATTTCCGATTTGCGGGGCCAGCGGATGACAATCTGCTAGCGGCATTGCCTTATCCGACATATTCGACGGAATAATCATCTCGAATGCAAAGGAGTGAGGATGATGTCAGTCTAGAATCGATTGGTGCCCTCGGGCATTGATTCTTGGAAAACTGAGGAAGGTCATGACAACGCCACGGAAAGTTGCTTTGAAAGCTTCTGGCGTATTGGTTGCGACCGCTTTGCTTACTCCTTCTGTCCGCACCGTAGCTCAATCGGCAAAAGTGGTTGTGGATCCTGGTGTGCGCGGCGGCGCGCCGGGTGCTGGCGGGCCCCTCAAAGGCATCACCGCGGACGAAAGCGCATTTTTTAGAGACGGCCTCGTCAGATTTGCAGAGATCGAGGTCGTACAAGGAGGCAGCAACAACGGACTGGGGCCTCGCTTCAACTCGAATCAGTGTTTGTCCTGCCATTCCCAGCCGGCTGTCGGGGGGTCGAGCCCTGCGCAGAACCCCGAGATCAAGGTCGCCACTCTCAATGGGGCGAAAAACGTAGTGCCGTGGTTCATCACGCCGAATGGGCCCGTCCGCGAAGTACGCTTCAAGCGAAATCCGGATGGAACCAATGATGGTGGCGTCCACAACCTCTTCGTCATTACCGGCCGCAGCGACGCCGCGGGCTGCGACATCGCCCAACCCAACTTCCTGCCTGCCGGAGACCCAGTCTCCGCCCAGGGCGGGAATCCGAACATCATTTTTCGCATCCCGACCCCTGTCTTTGGTGCTGGGCTGATCGAAGCGATCTCGGACTCGGCGATCCTGGCGAACATGAAGGCGAACGCGTCCGTGAAGGCTGGGTTGGGCATCTCCGGTCACCCGAATGCGCATTTGAGCGGCAATGCGAACCTCAGTGCAAACGACGGGACAATCACGCGCTTCGGGTGGAAGGCACAAAACAAGTCTCTTCTCATGTTCGCCGCCGAGGCTTACAACGTCGAGATGGGGATCACGAATCAACTCTTCCCTCAGGAGCGCGACGAGACTTCCGGCTGTCTCTTCAACGCGACGCCCGAGGATACACTGAACTTCACGCCTACCTCCGCGCCCACTGCAAACCCTAATACAGCCGTCCTCTCAGATATCGAGGCGTTTGCCGACTTCATGCGAATGTTGGCCCCGCCCACACCGGCGCCCGACACGCCTTCCACCATGAATGGACGAGCCCTTTTCGCAAAGATAGGTTGTATCCACTGCCATACACCTTCGTTTACGACCGGCAAGATGATTGCCAGCGGCTCTTCGACGAGCCCGAGCGCCGCGCTTTCGAACCAGACAGTGAATCTCTTCTCCGATCTCCTCGTCCACCATATGGGCAGAGGCCTTGCGGACGGCATAACGCAAGGTGCCGCAGGCCCCGATGAGTTCCGGACGGCTCCGCTCTGGGGTGTCGGACAACGAATTTTTTTCCTCCACGATGGGCGGACCAGCAATCTGGTGCAGGCCATCCAAGCTCACAGGAGCAAAGACAGCGAGGCGAACAAGGTCATTGACCATTTCGATAAGCTGAAAACTCGGGAACAGCAAGACCTCATCAACTTCCTGCGATCGCTCTAGCTCTGGATGGAGGCGCGGGTCGGAATCGAACTCAAGAACACAACGCATCCATTGAACTTACAGGCGTTAACAATGGCTCAAAAGGCCCAAAAGGCTCAAATTGCCGTGGCAACGTCTGAAAATGTCTGAAAATCACACCCTCATTCTGTCCCCGATCCGTTCATTACGGTGACTCCCTCGTTCCACTCGGCCGACTCAAGGGATGTCAGAGGGGTGCCCCCCACCTGCCCTTTCAAAACCTCACAATAGGGGACCCAAACGTCTCCTTCGACTCCCGATCGACGTGAAACTCCATCCGCCCCCGGCCACTGTAGTTTCTTTGACATCGTGCCTACCGGCATTCCTCTTTTGTCCACGGTACGTGGAGAGATGCTCAACATACGGGCGACTTCGCGGATCGAAACGCCTGACGGGGGCACTTCGGAGGATTCGGGAAAGTCAGATACGTATTGAAACGCCGCCCAGAAACGAATGACGGCGAGTGGAGGCGCGGGTGGGAATCGGTAGACGGACGCCCGCGAACCCGAAGGGTGCACCGTTTTGCACAAATCTGTACGACTTCCACACCGTCCGCTAGGTTTCCTCTGTGGGGCCTTTTCAAAAATTTTTTGCAAGACCTCATCGGGGCTAGAATTGCCCTATTGACAACCACCGCGCAACGGGCCAAAGCGGTTAGGAACAAGGCTAAAGTGAACCATGTTGGATGAACTAGCATCGGCACAAAGCACCGTCAAGCGCCTCATTGAGGCAGAGGAACAGGCGCGAAAAATTCTGAATGTAGCGCAGGAGCACGCTAAAGAAACTACCGTGCAAGCGTGTGAACAAGCCAAGCAACACCTTGAAGCCGTGCGTCAGAAAATGAATGACATGTTGCGCTCGAGGGTGGAAGAAATGGAATCTAAAGCTTCCACAGAAATGAAAACGCGGTTGGATCGAGTCGACGCTGAAGCTCGAGAAACGGAGCGACGAGGAGAAGCACATTTCTCCAAAGCCGTGGAGATGGTCGTGAGTTGGATAACCAATAGGGGCTTTTGATTTGAGCGCCTTTTCTTATGCGGCCTCGCAAGGATATATTCGAGCGAGGCTCTCCCGCCTCATCGACCATGCCACCTGGGCTCGCCTCCTGGAGACGGGTTCAACGAAGGAACTCGGTCAGCTTCTTGGCCACAGTGCGGCAGCAAGGGCCGTCACCCGCGATGGAGCGGTGCATTTCCGAGTTCTACGAGCGGAAGCCGCCAATTCCGAGCGTGCGGTGGCACGCTTTCTGCCGCGCGGCCCTCGAGAACTTGTGGCCTGGTACAATCTGCGGTTCGAGATCGAAAACCTGAAGACGGTTCTCCGTGCGATCCACTATCAACTAGAGCGTCCGCGCGTATTGTCGTCGTTGGTTCCGCTTCGTTCCACGCGCTGGCGCTGGGAGGAACTGCTCGAAAGGATGTCGATACCTGCTGTCATCGATCAACTCCGTAACTCGCCTTACGCCCGACCACTCGAACACGGTATGGAGCGTTACCGGCAGGAAGGGCGATTGTTCTACTTAGAAATCGCTGTTGACCTGTTCTATTTCCAAAGGCTGGTGCGCCTCATCGAGTCGCAAACTGGGACAGACGAAGCGGACGCGCAGCTATTCCTGGGTCGTTGGATCGCGGTCCAAAACGTGATTTGGGCTTATCGTTATCAGATCTATGGCCGAATGACGCCCGAAGAGATTATCAACTACACCTTGCATCGAGCCTTTGCCGCAGGACTGGACACGGTGCGGCGCGTTGTGTTGGGTTCACCGCTTGCGATCGAAGCAGGGCGGCTAGGATTTCGACTTTCACCGGAGCTTTCAGAAACACAGGCACTGACGGAGATGGAATTACAGGCGGAGCGGGAACGATTTCGGCATGCGACTCAGATCATCACTCGCTCCCTGTCTCGATTCGCCGGGGTCCTGGCCTACCTAGCAGTGCTTGAAGGGGAGGTTCACGATCTCATCGTGCTTCTGGAAGGTAAATCGATCGGGCTGAGTGGTGCGGAAATCGCTCGCCGGTTGCTCCGAGCGGCATGACCATGCTTGCGCCCGAACCAATGCTCGAGGCCAACCTGTTCATTCTTGATCCTGACGTCGAGGCTGTCACAACAGCTCTCGCCCGTATGGAGGCATTGCAATTGGAAGACACGGTGCAGGAAGGATGGGCGCCATCTCCTGAGTGGACCGGATTGGCCAATCGCTATAGCAACTTCGTCCTGCGCCTCGTTGAAATCCTAAAAATACTCGGTTGCGAGCCGATCATGGAACCAGCGCCAGGGGGCGATTTGCATCCATCGCAAGATTGGCGCGAGATCGAACGGCGACTCACCGACATGGAGACCGGAGTTCAGGCCTTACAGCGGCAGCTTAAGGTAACTGAGCAGGAATTGGAGAGGCTCCGGCTAAGTGAGTCGGAGGTGCAGCTCCTACTTCCGTTGGATGTCCCGGTCGACGACCTGCGACGCTTGCAATACCAAACTGTGGTCATCGGGATCATGCCGAATGAGAACGTTCCACGCGTCGGCGAGGCGTTGTTCCAAATCCCCTTTGTCCTCATTCCCCTGCAACGCCGGAAAGATCGAACATTGCTGTTGGCCGCCAGCTCAATCGACAATGCTGCCATTCTCGATAGGGCCCTGAAGAGCGCATTCTTTGAGCCAATCGCGCTGCCGCCGGAAGCGCTCGGCCGGCCCGCCGAAGCGCTCTCGTCGCTGAAGCGCAGAGAGCAAGAGATCCAAGACCGCCTCAGCGATTTGGATCATGAACGGGAAAAACTGGCTGCGGAGCTTTTGCCCGAGATAACGGCCCTGTGGTGCCGTGCCATTGCCGACGGGCAACTTGCTGAAGCGATTCGACATTTTCCCAAGCACGGCGAGGTCTCATTGATCTCGGGTTGGATTCCGCAAAGGGATTTGGAGAAACTAAGAAAAGCCCTAGAGAGTGCCGCAGGCCATCCAGTCGCGATGGAAGTGGTCAAGGCTGATCCAAAGCGGCGGAGCGTTCCCACTTTGGTCAGAACTCCCCGCTGGCTGCATCCTTTCGAAGAGCTCGTAACGACCTTCGGTCTTTCTTCCTACAACGAGCTGGATCCGACTCTGATCGTGACCGCGAGCTTTTTGATCATGTACGGCATGATGTTCGGCGACCTCGGTCATGGCCTGCTGCTTTTCCTCACCGGGTTATGGCTACGCCGCCGGCGAGTTGACTTGGGAGTTCTGGTGGCTGCAGCGGGAATGAGCGGGATGTTATTCGGTCTGCTTTATGGTTCTGCATTCGGCGAGCCAATCCTTCATGCTGCTTGGCTGCGACCTTTGGAAGGACTGTGGACAATTCTGATCGCTGCCCTTGCAGGCGGTGTCGTGCTGCTAAATATCGGTTTCGTGCTAAATCTGATAAACGCCTGGCGTGCCAAGGACTGGCCGCGCTTTTTGTTGGAGAAGAATGGAGCGGTTGGCATCGCATTATACTGGTCGCTCTTGGGCGGCGGGCTGGGCGTCGGCTTTCAGATTCTTCCCAAATCCGTTTTGCTGCTGATCCCTGTGCTGGGCGCCGTGCTATGGTTTCACGAGCCGTTGGCCAACTGGATTTTGCACCGCCCTTTTGGGCCGCTTGGTGAGGCGTTGGTGACAGGTTTCTTTGAACTTTTTGAAGCGGTGACCGCCTATGCAAGCAACAGTCTTTCATTCATTCGCTTGGGTGCATTCGCAGTTGCGCACGAAGGGCTCTCGGGACTGGTGGCGAGCTATTCGAAGGGGCGCTGGGGTTGGCTCGTCCTTCTCTTGGGCACGCTCCTGGTAGTTGGCTTTGAGGGCGTGATCGTCGGAATTCAGGCAATTCGACTGGAATATTACGAGTTCTTTGGGCGGTTCTTTGAGGGCAGAGGGCTTCCGTTTTCGCCCCTTTCACTTCGATTAGGAGGAAGACATGCGAGCGTGGGTATTCGGGCTTGAAGCTTTCAATGTCTTACTGCTGCTGTTGTTGATCTCCGTGCTAGCCCAACCTGTGCACGCGCAAGCTAGTATCGGTGAAAGTGTAGGTCAGAACCGCTTTCTGGGCGCTGCGATCGCCACGGGACTTGCGGCTATAGGAGCTGGGATCGCTGTGGGCATTGCGGGTGCCGCAGCGATCGGCGCTATCGCAGAGAAGCCCGAGTTGCTCGGACGCACATTGATTTTTGTCGGGTTGGCCGAAGGGATCGTCATTTATGGATTGATCGTCTCCTTCATCATTTTGAGGGGCTGATGCCGGACCGAAGGATTGTCGTGGTTGGCGACGAAGACACGGTCTTCGGCTTGAGCTTGATCGGGCTCAGCGGGGATGTGGTAACGAGTGTTGGTGAAGCCCGGCAGAAGATTCAGAACGCGCTGGCTGATCCGGAAACCGAATTGATCCTGCTCGGTGAGAATTGGTCGGAAGCGCAACCTGAATCAAGGGATGAGTCTGGCGCGTTGATCGTCGAGATTCCGTGCCAGCGAACGGTGAAGCCCTCCGTCGCGCTCGAAACGCAGATCGAGCGGGCTTTGGGCATTCGCTGGGAGAGCTGAGTGGCGGAAATCCTTGGAGATCCGGAAGCTCTCGCGGCAGACGTGATCCGTCGGGCGCAACACAGAGCGGTCGAGATTGCCGACCATGCGCGCCGGGAGGCAGCGTCGATTCTGGCGAGCGCCGAGAAGGAAGGTGAATCACTGCGCCAACAATCCGAGCGCGCAACCGAGCGGCAAGTTGCGTCACTGCTGCGGAGAAATGCCGCCCGTGCTGAACTCGAAGCCCAGCGTCGCTTCATCCGGCTTCGTGAGGAGCCGATCAATCGAGTTTGGCTTGGCGCGGAAGCGCGGCTGCGCAAGCTCGTTACGCAATCATCGTATCGCGATGTGCTCAAGCATTTCGCGCTTTGTGCTGCCCGTGACCTTGGTACCGATGAGTTGATGCTTGCCGCCGATCCTGCGGGCCACAAGCTGCTTACGACGGAAACTTTGGAGGAATGGTCCAAGGAAGCCAGGGTGCAGCTTCGCCGCGCGCCGAAACCTGCTGCTACATGGGGAGGTCTGCTTGTTACCAGTGGGCGACTTCGTTTCGATGCAACCTTTCCGACGCTACTGGGGTTAGCAAGAGCGGCATTACGAGAGCAGGTATTTCGAATTTTTTCTGGGGAAAAGCCTTGAACCCGAACGGAAAGCCATACCCTGCAGGAACCCTGATGTGGATCAGCGGCCCTGTGGTCAAGGCGCGGGTTGCAGGGCCGGTTAGCGCACTCGAGCAGGTACAGGTGGGTGAAGCACGCCTCACCGGCGAAGTGATTGCACTCGACCACGACGTCGCCACAATTGAGGTTTACGAGGAAACCAACGGACTCCGGCCGGGCGAGCCACTGTTCGCCACAGGAGCACCGCTCTCGGTGCTGCTTGGGCCGGGACTGCTAGCGAGCACCTATGATGGTCTTCAGCGACCGCTTGCCCTTATGCGTGATCAGCAAGGAATCTATCTTCGCTGCGGTTCGCAAGGCGACGTGCTTGCTTCGAAAAAGTGGAACTTCTCACCCCGAGCGCAATGTGGAGACAGGATTGGGCCGGGTAGTCTGCTGGGCATTGTTCCGGAAACTCCATTAGTCGAGCATCGGGTCTTAACACCGCCTGGGGTCGAAGGCAAGCTAATCGAAATCGCGCGAGAGGGCGATTATGCGGTGCACGATGCAGTCGCGGCCGTCGAGGATTCCGGTGGTAACCGGCGTCTGCTTACCATGGTCGAGCGGTGGCCAATCCGCTCCGAGCGACCGGTGCAGCAGCGGCTAGAACCATCGCGACCGCTCATAACCGGCCAACGAGTTTTGGACACGTTTGCACCACTGGCGAAGGGCGGAACGGCGGCGATGCCAGGACCATTTGGTGCGGGCAAAACGATTCTCCAACAAGCCCTCGCGAAATGGTGCGATGCGGACGTGATCATCTATGTCGGCTGCGGTGAGCGCGGCAACGAAATAGCAGAGGTGCTCGATGAATTTCCGCGCCTCACTGACCCGTCCAGCAAGCGGCCATTGATGGAGCGCACAGTTCTGGTCGCCAACACGTCGAATATGCCGGTAGCTTCCCGCGAAGCCAGTATCTACTTGGCCATCACCATCGCCGAGTATTACCGCGATCAAGGTTACGATGTCGCGCTCATGGCGGACTCCACCAGTCGCTGGGCCGAGGCTTTGCGCGAGATTGCCGGGCGCCTAGAAGAGATGCCCGCCGAGGAAGGCTTTCCCGCCTACCTGTCTAGTCGCATTGCCGGGTTTTATGAAAGAGCTGGACGCGTACGCACGCTCGGGGGCAGTGAGGGCTCGGTCACCATTGTCGGCGCCATCAGCCCTCCGGGCGGCGATTTCACGGAGCCGGTCACGCAGCACACTCAGCGTTATACACGGGTATTTTGGGCGTTGGATCGGGATCTCGCTAACGCCCGTCACTATCCTGCAATCAACTGGCGAACGAGCTACAGTCTCTACTCCGAGGCGGTCGCCCCTTCCTGGTCGAAGAAAACCGCAGCTGATTGGCAAGCGCTGCGAGCTGCGGCGGCGCAAATCCTCGAGCAAGATTCCCGGCTGGAATATTTCGTACGACTGGTCGGAGTGCAGGCGTTGCCGGACCGCCAGCGCTGGATTCTGGATGCCGCGCGGCTCCTGAAGGAAGGCTTTCTGCAGCAGAACGCCCTTCACCCGATCGATGGGTACTGTACCCCAGAAAAGCAAGTTTTCCTCTTGCAGTTTTTCGTTGAGCTCTACCACACAGGCCAGCGAGTAATCGATTCAGGGGTGCCACTGACACGCATTCATCAGGTCTTGGATGTTCGGCGCTTGGTGCAAATGAAGGAGACGATCGTCAATGAGCAAGCAAATCAGATCACCGGATTGCTCCATGAACTACAGGCGGATCTAAGTGCGCTTATCACATCGGAACGGAAAGCCCATGCGTGAATACATCGGAGCAGATCGTATTGAAGGCCCGCTAGTGATAGCAGAAGGCTACGGTAGAGCAGCTTTGGGGGAATTGGTCGAAGTACATGCAGCCGATGGCGTGCGAATCGGTCAGGTCATCACCACCGGAGAAACTCTAGCGGTTAGCGAGCTGTGGAGCGATACAGCCGGCTTACATCCGCACGAACTCCTGTTGCGCTTTCGAGGAGAGACGCTTCATACAGGGGTGTCACGGGAAATGCTGGGCCGCGTATTCGACGGCCTCGGTAGGCCGAGAGATGGATTGCCTCTGCCATTGGCCGAAGATAGAGTGGAAATGCATGGCGCGCCACTAAATCCTACCGCGCGCGCTTGTCCACGGCACTTTATCGAGACGGGCATTTCCGCGATTGACGGCATGAACACGATTGTGCGAGGACAGAAGTTGCCGATATTTTCAGGAGCTGGGCTCCCACACAACGAGCTGGCGGCTCAAATCGCTTTGCAGGCCCGCATCGCCCAGGAAGACGAGAAGTTCGCCGTAGTGTTTGTGGCTCTGGGTGTCTCGCACGATACGGCAACATACTTTCAGCAGAAATTCGAAGAATCAGGACTGCTCGCCAGAACCGCCGTATTCCTGAATCTGGCTGACGAATCGCCCATGGAACGGATTGTCACGCCCCGTATCGCGTTGAGCCTCGCCGAGTTTCTGGCTTTTGAGCATGGTTATCATGTTCTCTGTCTGATGACAAATATGACCAACTATGCAGAAGCCCTGCGGGAGATTTCTTCTCGGCGCAACGAAGTCCCGGGACGCAAAGCATATCCTAGTTATCTGTATTCTGATCTGGCTTCGATATTCGAGCGCTGTGGCCGAGTCCAAGGACGGCCGGGTTCGGTGACGCAGATTCCGGTACTGACGATGCCTGGCGATGACATCACGCACCCTGTGCCCGATCTAACCGGCTATATCACCGAAGGCCAGATCGTCCTCAGCCGTGCTCTGCACCGCGAAGGAATTTACCCGCCAATTGATGTTCTGCCATCGCTGTCTCGGCTGATGAAGAACGGAATTGGAGCGCAAGGCACGCGAGCCGATCACCCGAGCTGGGCGGCGCAACTCTATGCCTCCTATGCTCGAGTGCAAGAGGTTCGAGCCATTTCTGTCGTGATTGGCGAGATGGCTCTGACTCCAGTCGACAGAGCATACTTGGATTTCGGCAAAGCCTTTGAGACGCGGTTTGTGGCCCAATCCTCCAGCCAAGCGCGCACGATCGTGGAAACTCTCGACATAGGATGGGAAATTCTCTCGCTGCTCCCGTCGATCGAGTTAATGCGCATCAACGACGAAGATCTCCGGCGGCATTACACAGGAAAAACTTGAAGCGAAGGTTTCGCAATGATTGATTTAGATCAGTTGCCGCCAACGCGGACTGTGCTGCTCGACCTACGCCGCGAGCTCGATCAGGCCATCCAGGGGCACGACATCCTCGAACGGAAGCGGGAGACGCTGCTGCGCGAGCTTTGGGACCTTTTCAGTGAGGTGAAGCACACGGAGGGAGAAGTTCGGCAGCGTTTCGCGCTCGCGTACAAAGTGCAGCGCGAAGCGCGCGTGACGATGGGAATGGACGCTATGCGGTTCGCTGCTCTCGCTCCAGCGGCGAATACGGAATATTCGGTCGAGCTCCGTACTGTCATCGGCGTCTCGTTGCCGCTCGTGAAGATGCGAGTCGCACCTCTGCCGTTTCCCTATAGCCCCGTGGGTATCAGCGCGATTTTCGATGAATTACGAACCAGATGGATTGAGGTCGGACAGATATTGGGCTCGTGGACTGAGATCACCGGCTCTGTCTGGAGGGTGGCCAAGGAGTTCGAACGGACTCAGCGCCGAGTCAAAGCACTCGAGAACTTCCTGATTCCAAGGTACCAGGCAGCTATCCGGCGTATTCAGGCCTCTTTGGAGGAGCAGGAGCGCGACAGTTTCATGCGGACAAAACGGATGAAGGAACAACGAGGGCGCTAATGGAGCCGTTATTCCAACATCTCCTTGTCCCGACCGACGGTTCGGAACCATCTCTGCAGGCGGTGCACATGGGGTTGCGGGTCACGATGATTTGCCCGACCTGCACGATGACCCTGCTCTATGTCATCGACAAGCTGGTTCTGGCTGAGCTTGTCCGTTTTAGTAAGCGGAGCGAGAAAGATGTGGAAGCGGAGCTTGAAGAGCAGGGTCACCGCTATTTAGAACTTGCCCGCAATCAGGCGGAGCGCCAGGGCGTATCGGTAGAATGTCAGATACGAAGAGGCGATCCGTTCGAGGAAATCATCGCGGCGGCCAAAAACCTGCGCGTTGACCTAATCATCATGGGCCACACCGGAAGAAGGGGTACAACCCGTGTGTTGATCGGCTCCGTGACCCAGAGGGTTCTCGACTACGCGCCGTGTCCGGTCCTGGTAATGAAATAGAGGCGATGCCATCCACTGGCGCAACTCAGCCCCCTTTGGGATCCCTGATGATAGCTACAAATCAGTCAGAGAGACCCGGTTTCAGTGAATCGCTTCAATCAGCTTAGCCCGGATTTCTGACCAGGATTTAGCAAAAAAAAAATGAGTTCTCGCTTGGGACATATAAACGGCACACACTTGCGCCATCGCCTGTTTAAAACCACAATCAACGGATGATCGCCTGCGGAGCGTGTCGGAATCGTGTCTAAATTTTTCTAAACCTTCAAAAATGCCAAAAAACGATGGAGGCGCGGGTGGGAATCGAACCCACGAATGAAGGTTTTGCAGACCTCTCCCTTCCCACTTGGGTACCGCGCCAGGGAGTCCAGTATAGCGAAACAGGGGCTTCGTTTCAGCCTTATCAACTGCTTCTCCGCGGGCACCGTTCGCGCTAAAGTGAATAAAATGATCGACGACGGAGCTTGAGAGGACGAGATCGATGGTCGGGCTTGCCTGGATCACAGCCAGCATCGTTGTGATTGCTGTAGTACTAGCGGCATTGCTGTGGTCGGCAAGCCGTCGATCCGCCGCGGAGCTATCGAGCGTACGCCAGGAGATGCAGGCTACTCTGGCTGCGCACAGTCAGACCATGGCCGCCCAAATCAATCACCTGATGCAGTCCGTGAGCCAGCAGCTTGGACAGGTCCGGCAGGAGCTGCAGACCGGCGTTGCCTCCACTGGCAGTCTTGCAACCCAGGCTCAGCGGGACGTGGCCGAGCGGCTCGAATCCTCCACAAGCGTTTTGCTCCAGATGAGTCAAAGAATCGGCGAGGTGTACCAAACCAGCCAGGATCTTTCGAAGGCTACACAAACCTTGCAGGCCGTCCTCGGTGGGGCAAAGACGCGCGGCACGCTCGGGGAGATCACCTTGGACCGCATCCTAGAAGACGCCTTGCCGCAAAGCGCGTATTCGATGCAGTACCGTTTCGCTTCAACCGGGGCCATCGTCGATGCGATCGTCCGCAGCTCCGACCGGATGCTCTCGATCGACTCCAAGTTTCCGCTCGACGCCTATCGACGTCTGCTCGATATCGGGGAAGAGGCTCGCCGAGATTTCTCCCTGGCCGTCCGCAAACATGCCGACTGCATCGCCGAGAAATACATTCTGCCGGATGAAAACACATTTGACTATGCGCTGATGTTCGTCCCGTCCGAAGGTGTGTACTACGAGCTATTGATGAGTGAAGATCCGAAGCACGGCCGGCTTGACGAATACTGCCGCAGCAAACGCGTCTTCCCTGTATCGCCCAACACCTTCTACGCCTGTTTGAGCGCTATCGCCATGAGCCTTCGCGGACAGCAGATCGAAGAAAACGCGCGCCAGCTGTTCGCCGGTCTGACCGGGCTGCAGAAACAGCTCGATTCTTTCGCCGCCGTTTACGAAAAGCTAGGGACGCATTTGCGTCACGCTCAGTTCAACTACGAAGACGCCGATAGCAGGCTGGACCGTGCCCGCACTGCCGTCGAGCAGATGTCCCAGGGCAGAGTTTCCGAGCTGGCACCGAACGCGCTCGGATCGGCTCCCGACGAGTAATCTTTCGCCCACGATTCATTCAAAGTCAGAGTGCGGCCTCGGCTGCCTCGAGCAGCGTTTGAAAATCACCGGCCATCGTGCTCCGTGCCAGCTGCGCGACTTTCGCGCGCACTATGGGAATGTCTTGAGAGTGCTGCTCGGCGAGCTGTCGAGCCAACTCGGCAATCCTGTGCTTGGAGTCTTTTGGTGCCAGAGATACGGCAGCCCGCAGGTATCGCTCCGCCGACACAAGGTCTGGGGCCGCCCGGACACGCGCGCTGAAAGAGAAATCACCGGATGAGAGGGCCTCGACCCTCATGGTCGCGAGGTTCTCCGGCCCACCTCCGGTCATGAGTTCTTGCGTGTCTCCTCGCACAAATCGAAGTACTCCAGGCGTATGGTTTTGCGCAACGATCTCAAGCTTCTCGTTCGTTCCGAAGGCTCGGATGACAAGCTGACCCTGTTGACCGGGACTGAGAGGAGGATTCGGAGGTGAGAATTCCAACGACACCAGAGTTGTGGTCGCCTCCCATTGCACTCCCGGAGCCTCCATCGAGACAGCAACGCGTCCCGGCTGGGCGTTCCCCGGCCACGCAACTAGGCAGATCGGCGATGACGCCAGAACCAGTGCAGGCTGGCCGTTGAGTTTGACACTATCTTCCTCTGCGTTGCCACGTAGCCCGGCACCGCAAATCCAGAAACGATCGTTTAGGGACACAATCGGCGGCAGTCGGACAGTGCTAGGCTCCGTTTGGGCGACGGCCGGATCGATTAGCGCCGCAGCCTCGGCTCCTGAACCCTTGACAAGTAAGTAATCGCCAATTGCAGGTACGTGGAAGACCGCACGTCCGGTGCGATCGGTGGTGATGGTTTGCCCGTCGCCCACTCCCACGGTGACGGCGGGAGCGAGCCTTCCGTCCACTCCCAGCACAGCCAGCGTTGCGGGATGACCGGCCATGAGCTTGGGCGGGAGCACGATGGTTACGGTCTCAGAGGTCGCTCGAAGCGCCCGAGCGGGTGCAACCAAAGCCCCCAACAACAGACCTACAAACATCCAAGCAGGAGCGCCCCGCTGCCGATCACGCCCAGACACCCGGGCCATGCCGCGGTCACTCGCCAATCTCATGCCCACGATCAATCATCCAGACGCACGACGAACGTCGTCAGCTGTTCGTTCGACTGTAGCTCACTGGCGAGGTCTCGCGCAGCCGCCTCGCTGGGAAGCCTTCCAACGCGCACACGATAGAATAGGCCGTTGGGAGAATCATAGAGGGCGATGCTGACTGGGGAATAGCTCATTGCCAGCCGGGCCCGAAGCCGCTCGGCATTCTCCTCGAATTGAAACGCGCCGACTTGCACGCCAAAGAAGCCAACCAAAGGACTTGACCCAGCGATCATTTCCAGCCGGACCGGAGCCGTGCCGGGGCCGACCATATCGACTGCCTGCGCGGCCGACAGGGAAAGATCGATCACGCGGTCCGCCACGAAGGGGCCTCGATCGTTGATGCGAACCTCCGTTTGTTTTCCGTTGCGGAGGTTCGTCACACGTACAATGGCTCCAAACGGAAGGGTCCTGTGTGCGGCTGTGAATTGGTGCATGTCATAGATTTCGCCATTCGAGGTTCGATGGCCATCGAACGGTACCCCATACCATGACGCAATGCCCTGTTCGACGTACTCGCCGGGCACAGCTGGCTGCCGTTCGGCGGCCGGAGGCGCGCCCGATGGCGCAGGAGCCGCTGGCGGCGCGGCAGGTGGCCGCGTGGTGTAGGTGCGGTGGGCACAGCCACAGGCCAGAAACAAAAAGGCCAGCGCTACTGCAAACCGTTGAAAAAACTTGTGTCGAGGGATGAGGGCAGCAATCGCGCTCACACGCCTACCGGCGCGGGCCAGTGAGTGGCACAGCGTCCATGGGCTTCCAGATTCAATTCTTTTCGACTCAAGTTCGGTATTATAGGAACGCAACCATATTCTCGCAAGGAAGCGAACCAGATTGTCACTCTCGCCCCGTCTGCGGTGGAAGCTCGATCAGATTCGCAAGAAAACGAGCGGAGCGTTGATGGGGCAGAAAGAGCCGCCTCGCCCAAAGCTTTGTCCTGCCTGCGGGACTCTGGTTGGCGCCCACGCAACGCACTGCCATCAATGCGGCGCCAACGTGAACTTCTCGCTTGCGGCCGCAAGCAAATCTCTCGGTCGCCTGATGCCGGCAACGTCTCCTGTCAGTTACGCGATCCTCGGTGTTAGCTGCGTGCTCTATGTCGTCTCATCACTGGCAACGATTCGAGAAGGTGGCTTGGTTATCCCGACGGGTGGAATCTTCGCCGTTTTCGGACTGGGCGGAATCCGAGGCGACGTTCTGGTTCGCCTTGGGGAATCATTACCGCTGCCGTACAACTTGATGCAGCCCTGGCGATTCGTTACAGCCATTTTTCTTCACGCGAGCCTCCTCCACATTGTATTCAACATGTGGGTGCTGATGGACATTGGGCCAGAGATTGAAGAGCTCTATGGTTCGGCGAGGTACCTTTTTATTTACGTGAGTACAGGGGTCGGCGGTTACCTGGTGAGCAGTGCCGTCATCGGCCACAGCAGCGTCGGCGCCTCGGGAGCCTTACTGGGCCTGATCGGCGTCCTGCTTGCCACGACCATGGGCCGACGAGGGTTGGATGCACAAATTCTGCGCCGCCAGCTCGTTCGATGGTTGATCTATATCGCGGTATGGGGATTCCTTGTTCCCAGCGTCGACAACTACGCCCACGCAGGAGGGTTTGTTACTGGATTCATCCTCGGTAAGATCATGGCAGAACGGCCACCCGCAACGCCCGAGGCACGAAAGTGGGCCTATCTCCTCGGTTGGCTAACAGCCTTCGTCGTCGTAGCCAGTTTCGTGATGATGGCTCTTTGGCTCCATCGATCGGGGTAATGCTGCCCCAATTCGCCCGCCGAGTCAGGGCTCTGCATGCAATCGTCGTGACACAATGATCGAATAGTGCAGACCCGAGATCAGCACGAACGCGGCAACGATGAAACCACACACCTCTTTTCCTACTGCCAGATCTTCGCGGCCCGACACGGCCAGTACCAAAACGAGAACGATCTGCAGGATTTCGAAAAAAGTGGTTGCTTTCCCCCAGATGCTCGGCGGAAAAGGCCGGTAGCCAACGGTCAGCAAAATCACGGCGGCAGCAGCTAGCAGCAAAATGTCGCGGCTGAGAACTAGAATCGTAAGCCACCAGGCGATCTTCCCCTTATGTGCCAGCACAAAAAAGGACGAAGAGAGCAGCAGTTTGTCTGCGATCGGATCCAGGTACGCGCCGAGCGGCGTCTTTTGGTCCAGGCCCCTCGCAAGCCATCCGTCGAGCCCATCCGTTATGCCCGCCACAACCAAGATCGCCAGAGCCAACCCGTAGCGTTCATACTCAATCGCGATGATGAAAAAGGGCAGGAATACGAGGCGCAGAAACGTCAGCTGATTGGGGACGGTCAGTATTCGCCGGTTCATGGCATCATCGAGCGCTGTGCGCCCGCTCAGGCAAACTGGGCGAGATAGTCCGCCAGCGAGCGGCCCACCTTTTTTTCAAACATCTCCGCAAGAGAGGGAATTGAGCCGCGCGCTTCATCCAGGGCGATTCGCTCGATTCGCAGCATGGGAAAAAACAGCGTCGGCAATCCAATGCGATCCCCCTCCGGATGCAGCACTTGGCTGACAAAATCGTCAAACGAAGCCAGGTCGATGCCGCGTATCGTCACGCCCGCGCTGGAAAGATCCGCCAGCTCGCCCCAGATTCTTTCCTTTGGACTGTGCAGGCTCACTACCACAATGGAACGTGGCTGCATCCGTTCTCCTGGAAAACCGGCCCCCATATGCAACAGCCAATCACGTCCTTCCGTTACGGCCGAACCGTTTCTGGCATCACCGAAATCGTCTTCCAGTCTGGCGATACGCGCAGGACCGGTTCCGTTACCTTTTGTACGGCTTCGGGCGTTACGCCCGGGGCCACTTCCCGCAGCAGCAATCCGCCGGGCGTTACTTCGATCACGGCAAGTTCCGTGACGATCAAGTCCACCACTTCGACACCGGTGATGGGCAGCGTGCACTTTTTCACGATCTTTGGCGCACCGTCCTTGGCCGTGTGCTCCATCGCAATAATTACGCGCTGGGTCCCTGCCACTAGGTCCATCGCGCCCCCCATGCCTTTCAGCATTTTCCCTGGGACGGCCCAGTTTGCGAGCGTCCCTTTTTCATCCACCTGGAGAGCACCCAGCACGCTCACGTTGATATGCCCACCTCGAATCATGGCGAACGACTCGGCGCTCGAAAAATAGCAGGAGCCAGCGATTTCGGTGACCGGCTCTTTGCCCGCGTTAATCAAATCAGGGTCTTCTTCGCCCTCGTACGGATAGGGACCGACACCCAGCATGCCATTTTCTGACTGCATGATCACTTCCATGCCCGACGGCAGAAAGTTCGGGACCAGCGTCGGTATGCCAATCCCCAGGTTAACGTAGTATCCATCGCGCATCTCTTGCGCCACGCGGCGCGCAATGAATTCTCGGCTGTCCAGCATCATCTCTCCTAGCGCTTCCGCTTCGGGCCAGGCTCCATGGGTTTTACATAGCTCGCGCCCTGAAAGATCGCGTCCACGAAAATGCCGGGCGTGTGAACGCTGTCTGGATCGAGCTCGCCCAGATCGACGAGCTCCTCGACTTCGGCAATGACGTAATCGGCGGCCGTGGCAACAACCGCGTTGAAATTGCGCGCCGTTTTCCGGTACACGAGATTGCCCCAGCGATCCCCCTTGAAGGCCTTCACAAAGGCAAAGTCTCCGCGCAGCGCAGGAACCAAAACGTGCGGCCGTCCACTGAATTCGCGCACTTCCTTGTCTTCTGCGACCATCGTTCCGTAGCCTGTGGGCGTGAAAAAGGCCGGAATCCCGGCTCCGGCAGCACGCATTCGCTCGGCCAATGTGCCCTGGGGGTTCAACTCCATTTCGATTTCGCCGCTCAATGCCAGCTTCTCGAAGAACCGATTGCTACCCACATAGCTCGCAATCATTTTCCGCACTTGCCGGTTTTCGATGAGCGCGCCGATGCCGAAACCATCGATGCCCGGATTGTTGGAAACGATGGTCAGATTCTTCGTGCCCTGGCGAATCAGCGCGCCGATCAGGTTTTCCGGACAGCCGCACACACCGAATCCACCGACCAGGATCGTTGCTCCCTCCCGGATGCGATCAATGACCGCCTCGGCATTTCTCACCCGCTTATCCATTCCTTGCTCCCTGATCTGGATCGTGCGGAAGAAACGCAGTGTACTACAGCTTCCGCGGGGCTTCAGCGCTCAGCTGCCGCTCGAGCGGATGGGCACGGTGCCCCGCCGACTGATTCCCTCGCGTGCGGCTCGCTTAAGGATTCCCACTCGAACGGCTACGGCCGCCGCCGCCGCGTCCGCACTGGCAGCCTTTTCGATTTCTGCGACCAGTGCCGAGCCAACCACAGCTGCGTCAGCAATACCGCCAAGAATTGAGACATGTGCGGGCTGCGAAATCCCAAAGCCAACGGCCAGTGGTAGCTTCGTCAACTGCCGTACGCGCCGTGCCAAGACCGGCAAGTCCTCGGGAAATGCTTCCTGCGCGCCGGTCACGCCCGTGCGCGAAATCAGATAGAGGAAGCCCCGGGAGCAGCGCACAATCTTGGCGAGCCGGGCGTCCGTCGAAGTCGGTGCCGCGAGAAAAATCGTGTCCAAGCCGCGCGCACCCATTGCCGCGCAATACAGAGCGGCTTCTTCCGGTGTTAAATCCGTCGCCAGCACTCCGTCGGCGCCTGCCGCAGAGGCAGTCTCGGCGAATCTCTCCAGGCCCATTTGCAGAATTGGATTGAAGTAGCTGAACAGCACGAGCGGCACATCCGTGCGAGTGCGCAGGCGGCGAACCAATTCGATCACGCTCGCCAGTGTGGTGCCCTTGCGCAAGGCACGCTCGCTTGCACGCTGGATGGTGGGCCCGTCCGCAACCGGATCGCTAAAAGGCACACCGAGCTCGATTACGTCCGTGCCCGCTTCCGCCGCGGCCAGAACGATCTTTTCGCTTCCCTCGAGGGACGGATCGCCGGCCGTGACGTAGGCGATAAGTCCCAGTTCGCCTCGATCGGCCAATCGGCGAAATCGACGGGTGATTCTCCCTACAGGCTCTGACGAAGAGGGAGATTCAGGAGTAGATCCAGGTGTTGCGGCTTCAGACATAGCGCGAGAGGGTTTCCATATCTTTGTCGCCTCGGCCAGAGAGGTTCAGGATCACGAGTTCGTCCTTCCTCATTTTCGGCGCGCGGTGCAGGAGTTCTGCGACGGCATGTGCAGACTCGAGAGCAGCAATGAGTCCTTCGGTGCGCGCAAGCATTTTCGCGGCCTCAATGGCTTCTCCGTCAGGTACGGCCGTATATTCCGCGCGGCCTTGATCGGCAAGCCAGGCGTGCTCAGGACCAACGGCAGGGTAGTCGAGCCCTGCCGAAACCGAATGCGTGGTCGAGATCTGGCCGTCGGACGTTTGCAGAACGTATGTATACGTCCCTTGGAGAACGCCTGGACGCGCACCCGTGAAACCGCGGGCAGCGGCGAGTCGCGCCGCATGCTCGCCGAGACCTTGTCCGCGACCCCCGGCTTCTACCCCTATCATCTTCACATTCGCATCCTTCAGAAATGCGTGGAACAGTCCGATGGAGTTCGATCCACCCCCGACACATGCGAACAGGTGATCGGGCAGCCGCTTTTCGACCCGTTGAATCTGCTCGCGCGCCTCTTCGCCTATGATCTTCTGAAAATCGCGCACGATCATGGGGTAGGGATGTGCGCCCAAGACCGAGCCGAGCAGGTAGTGCGAGGTGCGCACATTCGTCACCCAATCGCGCATGGCCTCATTGATGGCGTCCTTGAGTGTGCGGCTGCCGGCATCGACACCGATCACCTCAGCACCGAGCATTCTCATGCGAAACACATTCAGCCGCTGGCGCTCCATGTCTTCGGTGCCCATGTATACGGTGCAGCTGAGGCCCAATCGCGCGGCCACAGTAGCCGTGGCCACTCCGTGCTGGCCCGCTCCGGTTTCCGCAATCACCCGCCGCTTGCCCATGCGTGCGGCGAGGAGGCCCTGGCCCAAGCAATTATTGATTTTGTGCGCTCCCGTGTGCAGCAAGTCTTCACGCTTGATGTAAATGCGGGCACCGCCCAGCCGTTCCGTCAGACGCGACGCGAATTGTAAGGGCGTCGGACGACCTGCGAAGTCGCGAAGCAGAGTATCGAGTTCGGCTTGAAAGCTCGGGTCCGTGCGGGCTTGCTCGTAGGCGCGCTCTAGTTCTTCTAGGGGAGCCATCAGCGTTTCGGGAACATAGCGCCCGCCATATGGACCGTAGCGCCCGGTTTCCCGCGTGCTGTTCAAAACGGAACTCATCGCCCCACCTTCAGACGGGCAGCCGCTCGAACGGCGCGCATGAGTGCCTCGATCCGTTCGGGGTCCTTCTTGCCAAGCTTGGCCTCCACGCTGCTGCAAACGTCCACCGCGTACGGCTTTGCGATGCGAATGGCGTCTCCGATGTTTTCCGGCGTTAGGCCGCCCGCCAAAAAGATTCTGGCGTAACGTTTTGCGCCGCGCGCGAGGCGCCAATCGAATGTCTTGCCCGTCCCGCCGGGCCGGCGTCGATCGAAACCATCGAGCAGGATCGCCGACGCCTGTTTGAATTTTGCAAGTTTCGCTGGACGAAACGAATCGCTTGCTCGGAAGGCTTTGATCACTGGGAGCGAGCGTGTGAGCCGCGCGACGGTATCGGGAGATTCGTCACCGTGTAGTTGCAGGCGATCGAGCCCGACTGACCGAGCAATCCGAAGCATCTTCTTCTCGGTCTCATTTACAAAAACTCCGACGGCCAAAACACGTTGGGGCAGCCGCCGTACGATCCGTCGGGCCTTGGCGGGCGCGATATAGCGAGGGCTCTTCTGGTAGAAATTGAAGCCGAGCAGGCTCGCACCCGCGTTCATGGCACGCTGGGCATCGGCCCAATTCGTGATTCCGCAGATTTTCACTCTCACGTTCGGCATGCCGACCACTCAGGCTCTGGTCTGACTCGTCTGATTGAGCCCCATCAAATCACGCAACCGGACACACGGGTCCGCCTCTTTCATCAAATTCTCCCCGATCAGAAACGCGTCGAATCCAGCGCTGCGCAGACGAGCCAAATCGTTGTGGCTGTGCAAACCGGATTCGCTGACGGCGAGGCATTTGTCGGGAATCGCTTCGATCAGATCGAGCGATGTTTCTACGCGCACTTCAAAATTACGCAAATCTCGATTGTTGACGCCGATGATGCGCCCACCGGCGGCCAAAGCGCGATCGAGCTCCTGGCCCGAATGGACTTCCATGAGCGGCTCCATCTTAAGCGAACGTCCCAGCGCGAGCATTTCGCTTAACTCTTCATCTGTTAAGATCGCCGTGATCAACAGGAACGAATCGGCCCCCGCGGCGCGCGTTTCCCAGATTTGCCAAGGATCGATGATGAAATCCTTCCGCAAGAGCGGAATCTCGGTGACTTGGTGCACAGCCTTCAGATCTTGAAGAGATCCAGAAAAGAAATCCTCCTCGGTAAGCACGGAGAGAGCCATGGCCCCTGCCGCTTCCAGCTGGGGAGCAAGCTCAGCCGGTCGATATTCTCGCCGAATCACACCACGTGAAGGCGAAGCCCGTTTCAGTTCGGCAATCACATTCCATCCGTCCCGCGAAAGCGCACCCGGAAAATCGCGGGGTGGTGAGATTTTCTGCGTCGCGATTTTCAGCGCCACGTCCGGAAGCACACGCTTCCTGTGCGCGACGGATTCGCGCCGGGCCTCGACAATCCGCTCGAGGATGTTTTTCCCGTGTGAATGGTTTTCCATACGCGGGGGACGAACGGGCGCTCACACCATGCTAGCCGCGCGCAGTCGGAGTGTCAATTTGACGCAGTCGGCAGGGCTCCGGCAAGCAGCGGCTCGGAGAATCGAATGGGAATCCCGAAATTCGATCCTCCGAATCCCTCGAGCACCGCGTAGGTGACGCCAATGACCTTGCCTTCTGGATTAAACAGAGGCCCCCCGGAACCGCCCGATGTGGTCTGCGCGTCGAAGACAATCTTGTCCGGTAAGACATCTCCGATATGACCTTGTGTAATGAGCGGGTGAATCAGATTGCGGCGTGCCAGCTCGGCGAGAATCCGGGAAGGGTCGCCGCCGCTTTGCTGAACGAGTTGTCGAGCTGTGTCTTCATCGGCGCGCGCTAAGATCGCGGCCAAACCCGTGGCGTACCCCATCAGCACGATTGCCTCACCCGGCTGAGATGCATTCTTGCTCGGATCAATCGAGAGAATGGGCCGTTTCAAATCCTCGAGTTTGACGCGCATGGTGGCAAGATCAGTTTCCTTTGAAATATCCTGAATTTCCGCGGTGAAGGCTCGTGGATCACCCGGGAAATAGGCGTGAATCGAAGAGATTTCGGCCTGCAGACCTTGACTGGTCAGATCTCCCAGTTTTTCGTTTTTCCACCAAGGCTCGGCCACGTGGCGGTTGGTCATGATCCGCCCTTCCCGAGCAGCCGTGAACCCTGTGCCAAACACATCCAGCTTTAGCTCCGGTCCGTTGCCTTCCAGCGTGAGGATGGGATTGCCGTCGCTATCCTGCAGCGGCTCGCCTTGCTGATTTAAGCCGGCATAGCGCAAGCGCCGCCCGCTTTGTATGTTGCGAAACGCCACGGAAACATGAAGGAGGCAGACGCTCTGCGCATCCTCGCTGATGATGGTCGCTGCCGAACCGCCTGGGCCAGCCTTCTTTCCAGGAGTCGGTTCGAGTACCGGAGCCGCGGTGCCGGCCGCTGCCTGCGTTTCGCGTAGCTTGCGGGCTTCGGCCATCAGTTTCTCCTGGTGCATGAGGCTGCTTTCGAGTCGCGAAATGGTGGCCGTGCTGAGCTGCAGGTCCTTCGATGTCTTGCGGACAAACAGAAAGTAAATCGCCGCCATCACCACGGCGATGGCCAGCACACCTGTGACGCCTCTTTTGAGCCGGCGATCGAGTGAAGTAGCGTCCTTGGCCATCTTCTCGGTGACCGCGAGAGCGTCGAACGCAGTGTGTGCGATTTTTTGTCCTTCTTCGGCGATCTCTGCCTTCTCGATGAGCAGGCGATCGGCGCGCCGCGCGCGCAGTTGCGCACGCACACGCGCCAATACCTCGACAGGGGACCAGGGGTGTGAAATCGCGTCATCCGCGCCGAGGTCGAGGGCTGCTGCTCTTTCTTCTGCACTCGCCCCAACCAGCAGGATCACGCGAACATGTTCGGTTGCCCCGGAGCCGCGAATCGCGGCGACGGCCGCGTTGCCGCTCAAAGCACCGGCATCGAGCGAAGCAGCTAGGTCGAGCAAAACAAGATCCGCGCCCGTTTCGCGGATCGCTTCGAGAGCTTCGCGCACGGTTGGAACGGCCGCAGAGTCAAAGCCCGCCTCGCGTATCTCGGAGAGCAGGGAACTCGAACCGCCTGATTGGGCATCCACGATCACGATTTTTTCAGCAGCCTTATTCATGAATCCACTCGTAAGCCCCATCCGGTTGTGCCAGAGGGCTATCAAGCTCCACGTTTCCATGGCCGGGCAACGCAAGTCAAGCGCGAAGTCCTGTCGACCAGCCATCGTCAGATTGATGGCTACGAGCAAAGCGCCGATTCGTGGTAGCGTCTCCCTCGATGGGCGACACCCTTCAAAAACTCAACAAAGAGATCGTCGCGTGCCGGAAGTGTTCACGGCTGGTACGTTATCGGGAACGAGTCGCGAGCGAGCGAAGGCGCGCCTACCGGGAGTGCACATATTGGGGCAAGCCCGTTCCGGGCTTCGGCGACCCGCACGCGCGCTTGCTGATTCTTGGACTTGCGCCGGCTGCTCATGGTGCAAACCGCACGGGCCGGATGTTCACGGGCGACCGGTCCGGGGACTTTCTCTATAAGGGGCTCTACCGCGCCGGTTTCGCGAGCCAGCCGACATCGGTCGGGCTAACTGACGGCCTGGAGCTTACCGACGCCTATATCACGGCCACACTGCGCTGTGCACCGCCAGCCAACAAGCCCTTACCGTCGGAGACGGCACGCTGCCTGCCCTATTTCGAACGCGAGCTCGAACTCATCGAGCCGCGCGCCGTTCTGGCGCTCGGATTTATCGCCATGCGCTCGTATCTGACGTTGCTCAGAAAGCAAGGGAAACTCCTCAACCTATCGCGACTGAAATTCCGACATGGCTTCAGCTACGAGCTCGGACCTCACTTGCCGCGACTTTTTCTTTCCTATCATCCAAGCCAGCAGAATACCTTCACGGGAAGACTGACGGAGGCGATGCTCCGAAGTGTTCTAGACGAGATCCGGCGGTTTCTCAAAGAGGATGCGCTCCGGTGAGCGAGCCTTCGCGCGCTTCAGTGGGCGAGCCGGTCATTGAATTTCGCAACGCGGGATACCGGCTGCCCGGAGGGCAGCAGCTGCTCCACAACATCACCCTCACGGTTGGGCGCGGCGAAACTGTGGTGCTACTGGGCCGCAGCGGCGCGGGAAAGACGACCGCGCTGAGGCTCATCAACCGGCTTGCCGACCCGAGCGATGGCGAGGTCCTCGTGGAAGGACGGCGAACTCTCGATTGGAATCCGATCACGTTGCGGCGGCACATCGGCTACGTGATTCAGGAGGCGGGCCTATTCCCTCACTACACGGTAGAGAAAAACGTTTCACTCCTACCGCGGCTCGAGCGCTGGCCCCCACTGCAAATCCGTACCCGAGTTGAGGAGTTGCTGGCCCTCGTCGGGCTCGACCCAAGGCTTTTTCTCAAACGCTATCCGCACGAACTTTCCGGCGGGCAACGGCAGCGAGTGGGCTTGGCGCGCGCGCTCGCCTCAGATCCGGCGATCCTGCTGATGGATGAACCTTTCGGTGCCCTGGATCCGCTCACGCGCGCGGAGATTCGCCAGGAGTTTCAGGCACTGCAACAACGGCTCGGCAAAGCGATTGTGCTCGTGACACATGACACGAGCGAGGCCTTGCTACTGGGCGTGCGAATCGCGTTGATCGAAGCGGGTGAACTCAAGGGCCTGTATTCGCCACGAGAGTTTCTGCGGTCCAGCGAGCCGGTGGCGGCGGCGTATCTAGAGCAGTTGCACGCGCTCGAGCGGTTTGAGAAGGAGGAACGACAGTGAACGGATTTCTCGTCGAGCACGGGAACGAAATCCTGGGGGCGACGGTGGAGCACATCTGGCTGGTCGGCGCAACCATGCTGCTGGCCATTGCGATCGGCGTGCCACTGGGAATGGTGGTCGCGCGAAAGCCGTGGCTCGGGAAGCCGATTCTCGGTAGCGCCAACGTTGCCGAGACGATCCCGAGCCTGGCGCTTCTCGGTTTTTTGCTGCCGATTCCCTGGCTCGGTGACCGTGCCGACCGCCTGACCATCACAGCGCTGACTCTCTACGCGCTGCTGCCCATCATCCGAAATACGGCAGCGGGAATTGCAAGCGTCGATCCCGCCGTTCGCGAGGCTGCGAGGGGAATGGGCCTAACCGCGCGACAAATTCTGTTTCAGGTCGAGTTGCCACTATCGGTTTCAACGATACTCGCCGGTGTGAGAGTTGCGACAGTGCTGACGATCGGGATTGCGACGATTGCAGCCGCCGTGGGAGCCGGCGGCCTTGGCGAGTTCATCTTCCGAGGCCTGGCGATGGTGAACGATCGATTAATCCTCGCCGGAGCGATTCCAGCCGCCATCCTTGCGCTGGGCGCAGATTTCCTGCTTGGCATCATGGAACACCTGTTGCGGCCCGCACGATGAGACAGGAATGAAACATCGGTGCCCCGGTCAGGTCGCGGTCATCTTGCTGACGGCGGTGGGGATGGCTGCGTGCACCCTCCACCGTGGCGAGACAATCGTTGTGGGCTCGAAGAACTTTCCCGAACAGGCACTACTCGGCGAAATTCTGGCTCAGCACATCCGGTCGCGAACACATTTAAGTGTCGAGCGCCGCTTCTATCTGGCCGGCAGCTTCATCTGCCAGCAAGCGCTGCTGGCCGGGCGCATCGATACGTATGTCGAATATACCGGTACCGCGCTCACAGCCATTCTGCACGATCCGATCGAAAGCGATCGGGCAGCCGTATTCGCGCGAGTGAAGCAGGAGTACAGGCAGCGTTTCAAATTCGAGGTCATGCCTTCGCTCGGATTCGATAACACGTTTGCAATGGTGATTCGGGGAGAAGACGCACGCCGCTTGAATATCCGCACGTTGACAGAGGCGGCACGCTACGCACCACAGTGGCGTGCGGGGTTCGGTTACGAATTCCTGGAACGCCCGGACGGCTATCCCGGAATGGCAAGAACGTACGGTCTCGTCTTCGCCGGGACGCGCATCCTAGATCTGGGCCTGCTCTACCGAGCGCTGCTCGATAAGCAAGTGGATGTCGTTGCTGGTAATTCGACCGACGGGCTGATCGCCGCGCATGACCTCGTAATTTTGCAAGACGACAAACATTACTTTCCGCCCTACGAAGCGGTACCGATTGTCCGTGAGGACACGCTGGCACGTTACCCTGAAGTGCGGGACGCGATCAGTGAGCTGGCTGGCAAAATCTCCGACTCGGAAATGCGAAGGATGAATGACGCGGTAGCAGGCCAGGGCCGGGACGTCACGGACGTGGCGCGCGAGTTCCTGCACAACCAAAGCCTTGATGGAAAGGCGGGTTCGACCCACCGAACCACTGAACTAAGCGCTAGGAATGCTGCAGAGCCTTGAGGTGAGCCTCGAGGGCCGCACAATATTCCTTTTCCGCATCGAGTGAGGTTTGCAGCTTTTTTATCAGAAGCTCGAGGCGAAGAACCTCGGTGCGAAGTTTTTGTACTTCTGCGGAAGCACTGGCCGCCGCTGGTGCGACGGCCGGACGGGTCGTCACAGCCTGGGGGGCGCTGCTCGGGCGCGCCACCTGAGGAGCAGCTGCCGGCGGCACGGGCGCAAAAAGGCTCGTCAAGGCATGCGCCGGGCGCAAAGCGGCCGAAGAATCAGGATCCGACGCGCTCCGGGCTGATGGCCTGGGGTTCAGCAGGTTCTTTACGCGCGCGATCAACTCCTGGGGTTGAAATGGCTTGCGAACCAGCTCGTCTGCTCTCACAGCCATGGCCCGTTCGGCGACCGTCTTATTCACCACCCCCGACATCAGGATGACGGGTGTTCGGCCGAACTGCTCATGGCGCTTGATAAACTCGCAAACTTCGTAGCCGTCCTGGTCGGGCATGATTACATCGGTGATGACAGCGTCGGGCGCCATCTCGCTAAACTGTGCAAGGGCGGAGCGCGCGTCGGGGCAGGTGATAACCTGGATGTTCTCCTTGCGAAAAGCGATCTTGATCACTTCGCGCATCGTCGCACTATCGTCGATGAAATAAACGGTCGGAGTGCGTGCAGCCGTGATGGTTTCCGTCTCGCTCATGACGACTCCTTTTCGACGTGCTCTTCGTCGGCGTCGCGATTTTCTTCGTCAAACTCGCGCATGGCATCGAGGAGTAAATCGGTGGCCGAGCGCAGAACCGTGCGTTGCGCGGCGGTGGCGCCATAGACAAATTTGTACACGCCAGCGGCTGAGGCGTGGCAGGCCTTGACGATCGGCACGACCGCTTCGTCTCCGAACAGCGTGCCGCACTCTGCGTGCGAAATTTCTCCAGCCTCAAAGAAGATGATTGCGTCCGTGTCCCCAGCGTTGATATGGAGAGCGCCGGTTTGGCGCGCCTGCCCGAGCATCTGGATCACGCCGGGAAGATCGAGGTGAGAGAGGCTGCCGCTCAGGGCCGTCTCAGCGCTTGAAAGCATCTGCGTGGGTTGAAAGCCATCCTGTCGACTGAGCAGGAAACTGCGCACATGTGTGGCGATTTCGACGGGCGAGCGCCGGCGATCGACAAAATCGTCGCACCCTGCACGATAGGCCTCGAGCAAGGCCTGATCCCCGCCGCTGCCGACTGCGATCAAAGGGATGCCGGCCGTTTTGGGATCCGCACGAAGAATCGGAGCGATTTCAAACGCGCCCATTTCGCGCAGATTCGTGGCGCAGATGATCGCCGCAGGCGGGTTTCTTTCAAGCATCGTTAGCGCGTAGGCTGCCTGCATGCTGGGAACGACGTCGAAGCCCTGCTGCGTGAGGGCGTCGCTCAAGCGTTTGGAGAAATACACGTTGCTATCGATCAGCCAAATGCGAGGAAGACTGGTAGGCGCATTCACGAAGGAAGCTCCGCACCACGCGATTCGTTCTGGTTGGCAGGGTGAAAGGCGGCCAGCGCGCTGAAGTCGAGGACCTCCACCGAATCGTCCGGGAGCGCCAGCGTTCCTGCCACCCACGCGGAACAATCACCGGCGGGCGGGAGAACGTCGCCCGAGGCGAGCTCGCATTCCCCATTCACAGCAATCGCGCCGAGATCGCTCGCCTGGTCGGCTCGGCGGCGCGCAATCAGATAGAACCGTTGCGCGGTTGAAGAACGGCCCACGAGCAGGGAAGCAGCGTCATAGACCGGCACAATCCGCCCGCGTCGCACAATTACACCAGCAAGGAGCGGAGAGGTATGTGGAAAGCGGTGCAGGCGCACGGGGGGCGCGAGTTCGACGACCGTCTCCGCCGGCAGAGCAAAACGCCGAGGGCCGATCTGCAAGACGACAAAGGACCGTTGCCCCGTATTCTGTTGAGCGTTCATGAGGGAAGGGCTCGTTCGAGTTCGTTCGGAGCTGTTGAGGCATTCCTAGACTGATCCAGGTACGCCAGCTCTTCTGGTGAGATGAACCCGTTCGGGTCGATCACCGGAATCACCGTGTCGTCCAGGTACGCCAGACCGCGATACCACCGGCGCTCCTCCCCCGCAAAAGCCTGCGGAAGGGCGTAGACGGCCGAGATTTCTGCCATGCGGTCGATCCGGTCGACCAACACCGCAACGCGCAGCTGCCGCAAGATGAGGACGAGCGCTGGGCGCGAGATCGGCAGGTGAAAGTGCAAGCACGCATTCACGACGTAGTAGGTTTGGTGGCCCCGCTCGACAGCGTGGCGCACTTTCGGCAGCTCGGGAGTTTCGATTTCCGTGGCTGCGCCGGCCATGCTATCTGTGCTGCGAATTTCCTGCACGGCTTCCGCTCGAATGGCGAACATCTGGCCCGAAACAAAGAACAAAATGACGCGCTCCGTATCGTGGGAGCGGCGCGGCTTCACGTTCGGCTCGGTTCTCAATTTCATCGCACGACCACCGGCGCCAGACGACCGAGTTTTGACACGCGCTTTTCAAGCGCCGGAGCGATGTTGTCGAGCGGCAGCACTTCGTCCACGGCACCTGCCTGGATGGCCTCCGACGGCATCCCGAAGATCATGGACGTCGCTTCGTCCTGGGCGATGACGTAGCCGCCTGCGGCCTTTATGGCTTTGGCACCCTTGGCGGCATCGTTCCCCATGCCTGTCATCACCACGCCGATGGCCAACGGACGCGCGTACGCCGCGATGGTTTCAAACGCCACATCGGCGCAAGGACGATAGCCATCGATTCGCGGGCCAGAATCGAGCGAGATTTTTCCCCCCATAGACAGCCGTAAGTGGTGTGACCCAGGGCAGACGTAGATCACGCCGGCTTGAGGCGTTTCGTTTGATTCGGCTTCCTTGACCGGCAGCGCGGAGATTTCCGCGAGCTGCACTGTGAACTGCTTGGTGAAGGTCGCCGGCATGTGCAAAACCAAGATCACCGCCGCTGGGAACTCTTTCGGCAATCCGGATACGACGCGCGTTACGGCCGCCGGGCCACCCGTCGATGCGGCGATCACGATCAGCGGGGATTTGCCGTTGCTCTGAGCGGCAGTGGAAGACCGACTCGCGCCGGAGCCTGCCGGCATCGCCAATTTTGAGCGTGTTGCGGTGCGGACGACGCGAACTTTTGCAGCGACTTTCAGTTTACGCGTGAGCTCCTCCCGCACCGTCGTCATGTCTAGATCAATTCCGCTCGAAGGCTTGGGAACGAAATCGATGGCGCCGAGGTCGAGCGCCTTCAGCGTGCTCGCAGCACCCTCGCGCGATTCTGAGCTTACGATCACGATCGGTCGTGGATGCTGCGACATGATCAACTCGGTCGCCTGAAGCCCATCTACGTGCGGCATATTGATGTCCATCGTGATCACATCGGGACGCAGCGATTCGGCCAACGCTACGCCGTCGCGGCCGTCACGTCCCTGCCCAACGACCTCCAGCTGCGGATCGGAATTGATGATCTGCTCGAGCACCTTGCACATAAAAGGGGAATCGTCGACGACCAGGACGCGGATTTTCTTATCGGTAGCGCTGGCCATACTAATCCTGTCGCAGCAGGACGCCTGCTGCGGGCCTCCCCTTCGGAACGTCGGAGCCGATCAGACTTTCGACGGTGGCAAGCAACTGGTCCTCCTGCACCGGCTTGGTGAGGAAACCCATCGCGCCCTCCTTCATGGCGCGGTCTCGATGCCTCGCGCCTGCGCGCGAAGTCACAACCAGAACCGGGATGCGTCGGGTTGCAGGGTCCTGCCGCAGGTGGGCCATCAGCTCGTAGCCGTTCATGCGGGGCATTTCCAGGTCAGTGATGACGAGATGGCATCCGATTTGTGCGACAACTTCGGCGGCTTCCAGGCCGTCGGATGCGAGCTTCACGCGATAGCCGGCCTTTTCCAGCATGCGACCCACAAATTTCCGCACGCTGATGGAATCGTCGGCAACCACAACCACGCGGTCGTTGCCAATCGGATCGACTGCTTCGGCCGGAATGGTGCCGGCAGCGACAGCCTCGGCTCCCGGCGCGAAAACACGCGCGGCTGGAGAGGAAGCCGGCAAGGCATTGCTGGCGACTGTGTCCCCCGAGACGAGCCGGTTCAAATCGATCAACAGAATCAAGCTGCCATCGGGAGCAATGGTAGTGCCGGGAAACAGTTTGACGCGTCTAAGATAGTCGCCGAGATTTTTGATGACGATTTCGTCCTTACCCAGGACCTCTTCGACGACGACACCCACCTGGCGACCAGCTACTTTCACGATGACCATATGGAAATAGCCGTTCAGCGGTTCAAGGGGCTGCAGTAGGAGCCTAAGATCGAGGCGCACGACCTCGGTCACCACATCGCGCACGCGGGTCAGCAGCTTGCCGCCCACGTCTTCGATCTCCGATGGTCGCAGGCGCCGAATCTCTTCGACCACAGCGAGAGGAAACGCGAACACAGACTTGCCGCAGCGCACAAAAAGCGCCTGCGAAATGATCAAGGTGAGCGGGAGCTTGACCGTGAAACAGGCGCCGCGGCCTGCTTCTGAGCGCACTTCGATTTCGCCGTTGAGCGCATGGACATTGGAGCGGACCACGTCCAGACCGACTCCTCGCCCAGCCAGCTCCGACGTGGAGGGGGCCGTCGAGAATCCGGGACGGAACAGGAATTCACGCAATTCGCGATCGGTCAACTCGGCAGCGCTCACCGAGGATACGGCGCCCGATTCGATCACGCTCTGGCGAACGGCTTCATAGTCGATCCCGCGGCCATCGTCTTCCACTTCAATGAAGATGTGATTGCCGCGATGGTAGGCACGGACAGCCACTCGGCCCTTTTCCGGTTTTCCCGCGACCAGGCGCGTCTCGGGGCTCTCGATTCCGTGGGCGACCGAATTGCGCACCAGGTGAATCAGAGGATCGGAAACATGCTGGATGATGTTGTTGTCTAGCAGCGTTTCGGCGCCTTCCAGAGAAACGTCGACGGACTTGCCAGCAGCTTTTGCAGCATCGCGGAGGGTGCGAGACAAACGCGTGTAGAGATTGCCGATGGGGACCATGCGCGCGGCGGTGATTTCGTCCTGCAGGTGGTGAGCGAGTTTAGTGAACTCGTCGATATCCGCGTCGACGCGGCCCATGAAACCTTCGAGCTGGGTGAGGACTTCGCTGACGTCGGCAGAGATCTCAGTGAGCGAACGCGAAAGAATATTGAAATCGTCGTAGCGGTCCATCTCGAGATCGCTGAACTCGAGCAGATCGTTCGATGTAACCGGGGCGAGCGCAGCGACATGTCCGCGGAAGGTGTCCATCTGGGGCGGTTGGCTGCCGGGCACAAGGGTTGGACGAATGCGGCTAAACTCATGCTTTTCCTGAAACTCAGAGACTTTGGACGTGAGCCGCGCTTTTGAAAACTGCAAGACTTCGACGAGCTTCTGAAGTTCGGACAAGCGGCCCAGCATGCGGGTCCGGTTGATGACAAGTTCGCCGACCGCGTTCATCATGCGATCTAGCCATGCGAGCGACAAGCGCACAGACTTAGCCTGTGGAAGCGCGACCGATCGTGGCGCACTGCTCCCGGATGGCTCAATCGCTCCTCCCATGGCCCCCGACGACGTTTGCGCGACCGCTGCCTCGGTCTCCGCAGTTTCTTCCGGGGCCAGTTCTAAGATGCGAGCCAGAAGCGGGTCGACCGCAGCGGCCATTTCGGCCTCACTCGGCCACTGGCGATGGAGGAATCGCTTCAGCAGATCGACGGACTGCAAAAAGAGATCGACGATTTCGGCGCTCGGCTGAAGCGCGCCGTCGCGCAGCCGGCCAATCAAGTCCTCCACACGATGGGCCACTGCCGAAAGCCGGTGCAAACCCACCTGTGCGGCAGAGCCCTTAATCGTGTGCATGGAGCGGAACAGACGGTTGATGTCGTCTGTGTTCGGATTCCCCTCGAGCGCCAGCAGGCATTCGGTTACGGCCTGCAGATGCTCTTCGGCTTCAGGAACGAAAAACTCAAGGACCTCTTCGGAAACTTCATCATCCTGCGGGAGACGTTCGGCAAGTGAGGGCCCGGAAAACACAAATGGAACGGGTTCTCCCAAACCCACCGGTTCACCGGCTTGCTCGCCGGAAGCACCCGTATCAGCCACGGCGGGAAATGCAAAAGCGTAGCGCTGCTTAAAGGCAGCGATATCGCTCGATGTTTCTCCTCCACTCGAGCTGATCTGCAGCAGGTCGAATTCCAGAACGGAAATCGCATCGGAAAGAAACTCGGTGAGCGGGCCGTGCATGTCCTGGGTGAGCGTGGCGTTTAAGGCGTAATGGAAGATGTGGGCCATTTTGGCTGCGACTTCGGAGAATTGCGGGAAGCCGTAGCTGGCGGACGTACCCGCGAGGGTGTGGGCGGCGATGTACAGTTTTTCAAGGTTCTCTCGCCCGGGCTCGGGTTCTTGCAACATTCCGGAATACTCGCGCAGGTACTGGAGGTTTTCCGAAGCCTCCTGGAGGAACAGCTCGATGGACTCCTGATTCGGCGCGCTCATGGAGCTCCCTCGACCAAAGCAGGGGGCCGGCGCGTCTCAACAGCCGCCGCACCCGGCTTGCGATATAGCCGGCAATCGCCGAAAACCACGGGCTCAAACTTCACTGCCACGTTCGACAGGGTCTCGGCGTGACCGAGAAGGAAGTATCCTCCCGGCTCCAGCGCGTCATAGAAACGGCGAAGAATCGCGAGTCTTCGGTCCTCGGAAAAATACATGAGCACGTTCATACAGAAAATGCAGTCGAATTTGCCAACATACACAGACTCAGCCAGATTCATCTGGGCAAACGAAATCATGCGGCGAACCCGCGGCCTCAGTTGAAAACCCTGCTTGGCCGCCGTAAAGCAGTTCTCCAGCTGCGCCGGCGAAAGGCCTTCGACCGTACGTTTCAAGTAGGTGCCGCGCTCGGCCTGGCGCAGCGCGCGCCGGCTCACATCGGTGGCCAGGATTTCGACTTCCCACGCCTCGGCAAATTTAAGCGCATCCAGCACTGTGATCGCGATCGAGTACGGCTCCTCACCCGTCGAGCAACCGGCGCTCCAGATGCGAAGGGTACGCGGATTCTCCCAGAACTTCCGCTCCTCGACCTCCGGCAGGATGCGTTTGTCGAGCGCTTCAAATACGGCCGGGTAGCGAAAGAAGGAGGTCTCCTGCGTCAACAGCTCTTCGAGCAGCGCCTCGTACTCAATGCTCGACCGGCGTATCAGACCAAGCAGCTCGGAACCGCTCGCCAGCTTTTTCTCGGCCAGGTGCGCGCGAACGCGAGTGGAGAAGAAGCGCTCGCGTGAGGAGTCGAATAGAATCGCGGACCTTTGCTCGATAAGCGTGCGAATCTGATCGAGCTCCGATTCGGTGAGCCTGGCAGCCGCAACTGGGTGCTGTTTCATGTTCGGCGTTCAGCTCCAGCAGGCACGGATCCTGGAAGTTGCCGTTAGCGGTGCACCCCCGCGGGAACTCGCGCTTCTTCGGAGGCAGCGACGGCCGTCGGGTCGGACAACCTTGCTGGTTGCGAGCGGAATTGCGCCAGCGCCTCATTGAGCTGGTCGGAGAGCTTGACCATGTTGCCGACCGTCGCGGCCGTCTGCCGCGCCCCCTGCGTGGTTTGGCGCGTGATGCCGGAGATAATCTGCATCGCGTTGGCCACGCCTTCGGTGCCGCGTACCTGCTGCTTCGAAGCGAGCGAAATTTCCTGAACGAGTTCGGCCGATTGCCGCACGACACTGGAAATGGCTTCCAAGGCCTTACCGGCTTGATCGGCGAGGCCTGCGCCCACCTCTACTTCGCGCGTGCCGTCTTCCATGACCACCACGGCCTCGTTCGTTTCCGCCTGAATCGCCTTGATCAGAGCGGCAATGTCTTTCGTCGCGCTGCGAGAGTGTTCGGCGAGCTTGCGGACCTCGTCCGCGACGACCGCGAAGCCTCGACCGGCATCGCCGGCTCGTGCCGCCTCGATGGCGGCATTCAGCGCGAGCAGGTTGGTTTGTTCGGTGATGTCATTGATCACGTTGATGATTTCTGAAATTTCTAGTGAGCGGTCACCGAGCGATTTGATCTTTTTGGCCGTGGCCTGCACCGATGAACGGATCCGCTGCATGCCTTCCAGCGTATCGCTCACCGCCCGGTTGCCTTGCTCGGCGGCATCGAGAGCCCGTCGGGCAGCTTCGGCGCTGGCCTCTGCGTTGTTCGACACCTGCTTCATCGAAACCGTCAGCTCTTCCACGGCGGACGAAGTGTTGGTGATCTCCTGATCCTGCTGGGTAGCGCCCGCTGTCATCTCGTCAGCAGCATTGAGAATCTGGTTGGCACTGGTGCTGACGTCGATCGCAGCCTTCCGCACGCGCTCGAGAACCTTCGTGAAATTATCCAGCATGAAGTTCACCGAATCGACGACATTGCCAAGCGCGTCGTTGGTGACCTTGCCGCGGATGGTCAAGTCGCCGCGCGCGACTTGATTGATCGTGCTAAGCAGGTCGGTGATGCTGCGCTGCAGCGAATCCTGTGCTTGCTGGTTCGTCGCAGCATGCGCCACTTTGGCAACCGCGCGGTTGCAGTTTTCGGCAATCAAACCGAACTCATCGTTGCTGTCGACTTCCGCGCGCGCTCGTGCGTCCCCGGCGGCAAAACGCTCGGCGAATTTCGCGAGTTCAGCAGCCGGCGTGAGCACCCGCTTGCTCAGCACGAAGAGCACGATGATCGCGGTGAGGAGTGCAAGCGCCACCGCGCCGACCAGTGCCCCGCTCGAGCTTCCCGGCATCGAAGAGAAGTCTAAAAGACCGGCCCCTCCGGAATTTTTGCCCGCGTTGTAAGCGAGGGCCAGAACACCGAAGAATGCCAGGCTGGTCCAGAAGACCAATAGCCAGATCGTCGAACTCAAACGAGATTTCATGACTTCCTCCCCAGAACGTGCGCACCGATCGATCCTGCGCGCGCCGCTTCGGCCAAATTCCTCGGCGAGCGGCCTTCCAACGGACGTGGCCCCATTTCTTGCGAAGAAAAAGGAAACATCAAATCACCGGCACCGGAAAAACGTCGGTCAAACGCCGGAGGTCTACGACCAATGCCAGGCGATCGTCGTGCCGCAGCATCCCGCGACAGTGCGGCACCTCTGCCGGAGCCTGATCGAGCAAAGCATCTTCGGTTGCGGCATAGGTGCCAATCACCTCGTCAGCGGCGATCCCTAGTCGCAAGTCCTCACCGTGGGCCTCGCCTTTAAAAGCGGCGACAACCACGTGCTTCGGCAGCAAGCCTGGCCGACGGCCCTCGGTAAAGGCGATATCCATCAAAGGAACGATCGTCCCGCGCAGATTGAAAATGCCCATCAAGAACGCGGGGGCCAGCGGGATGCGCGTCACCGCTGGCCAATCCACAACTTCCTCCACCTCGAGCACCGAAAGACAGAATCGCTCTCGGCCTGCACGAAACACACAGTACTGCCGCTCCGGGCGGCGATCTTCGGAGGATTCTTCGCCTTCAAAAAACTCACCCCCGTCGGGCCCTGCCAGCAGGCTTGTGTTCTCGTTCTCAGCCGCCATCACGCAAACCTTTTCACCGTGCTGATCAATTCATCCGGGGTGAAGGGCTTGGCCACGAAGCCGTTGGCCCCTTGCTGCTCGCCCCAATAGCGATCGCTCGGCGTCGCCTTCGAGGTCACGAGGATCACGGGAATTTGCGCAAAACTCTCCTGACTCTTCAGGTCACGGCAGGCCTGAAACCCATTGCGACGGGGCATCACGACATCGAGCAGGATTACGTTCGGCCGCTCTTCTTCGATCGCTTCCTCGATCTTGGTCGGGTCGGAAATTCCGACTGAGCAAAAACCGGCTTGCTCGAGCACCGATTGAAGCAGGCGGATTTCAGCCTGCGAGTCGTCGACTACCAATACTTTCTTCACCACATCCACACCTCCAGAACTAGCACCCAGAAGAGAATTGCAACTCCTTGTCCACCCATCTGGTCTTATTCACGGCACATTGGGAATCGGTAACTGGCTGATTTCCTTTACCCTTAACAGGCACTCCGACCCGCTTCATAGCCGGCCTACCAAGCGGCCGGAGGCCGTTTCTGTCTCAGCTTGAGATTCTTTCTCACCGAGCCGCATTTCCGTAGCCAGCGATGAGAACCGCTGCATGATTTCATGAAGACGCAGCGCCATGGTGTGAATCGTCTGAATCTGGTCGCGGCATTCGCTGGTAACCCGGCCGGGCTCAAGCAACAAGAGGTCTGCGTTGCCCAATACGGAGGTGAGTGCATTGTTCACGCTGGGGCGCATCTCCAGCATGTAACGACCGAGCGTTGCGTGCGATTGGGAGCCGAGCGCTTGACGTTCGGCGTGTTGCGCGCGCGCGACGGCGTCCACACGCCGAAGGGCTTCGAGAGAGATCAGGATCAGTGTGCCGGGCCAGCCGTCCTGCATCGGCACCAGCAGCAGATGGGGATATTCCGCATGGAGCGAGGGGAGGTCTTTTTCCTCCGCAACACAAACTGCCGCCGAACTGGGTATAGCGGTTGCGGAGGCCAAAATCGACGCGCGTTTCTCATCGCGCGTAGGACCAATGATCGAAAGGTCATAGCCCGTGCTGCTTGCGGCCTGCCAAACGTCACTCGTTACAATGGTGATTCCAGGAACGTATCTTTCGGCCTGCCAGCGGGCTGCGATGGTGCGCGCAAACTCGGTGTCGTCGGAGACGATCAAAACGCTTGCGTGGTTCAACGACGCACGCTCCCTGGCCTAGCTAGGACTCGAGTCCTTCTGCTTCCTCAATAAACGAGAGCAGTCGCTTTGTGCTGATGCCCAGATTCACGGCAGCTTCGGTGCGCTTCGCCTTCTTCGACTGTTCCACGCGACCCTGATAGTAGGAAACTTCGGTGCGCGCGAAAGCCAGTGCGGACCGAAGAGCGCTTTCCTCTCCCGACCGCTTTCGCCTGTCCGTGGCCACTGCCAGCAACGCACGCGCGACGACAGCACGGCGCAGATCTTCGGCGTCCTGATCGCCTTCGCTGACAAAGGCGGCAACTTCCCAAGAGGAAAGGAGAACCTTCGCATCCTGCAAGACCACCGTCGACATCGAGCGGCCGCGAGAGGGAGGCGCAGCGATCAACTGCTCCCAAATCGCCTCCATACACGTTTCGGGGTCCACGTCCGCCCCAACGGTGGCGCTCGCCTCCGACGCCACTGCCTCTTGAGCGGGCAAAGCGTTCGTGGGAGCCTTCAGACCTGCCTGATCTGGGGCAAGTGGACCTAGCTTCGGCGCAACCGGCGGAGCAGCTGGGACCGAAGGCGGAGCTGCTGCTGACATCTGTGGCTTAAAGGACGGGGCAGGGGTCTCTGTTTTCGCAGCCTGTGGAGCAGAATGAGGGCCGGCGGTCTTGCGTGCGAGTGCCTCCTCAAGCGCCGTGCGTACGGCAAGGAGCTGCTCAAAGGCGCGGTGCACCGAGCTTTGCGTGTAGTCCTTCTGGAACGGCTGCCGCCAGTTTTCGCTGAAATAGCGAAGCTGGGCAGTTGTTTCGGCGGCCGAAAAGCCGGCGCCGCGGCAATCCACAGTTTTGACGCCGAGGGTTTCGAGCTTGTCGACGGCCTCCCCCACGGCCTTCAAGTCCGCGTGGAGCATCCGGATAAATGCAAGCCGCAGCAGAAAATTGAAACGGCAGAACGCAACGAGCGCGGCGGGATCGTAGAACATCGTGCCAGCCGAATCCTTGAGCATGCGCCCTTGTTCAACGAGCCCATCCTCCATCATGTCGCGCAAGCTGTGGCAGTGCTTGGTCTTGTCCAGAATCTCTTCCAGAGGTGCGCACCAAGCAAGCGGAGTCGGATCGGCCTGCGGAAGCACGGGCTGCAAGATGCGGGCAACATCGCCGAGTGTGATTTCTTTGTGGATCAGGTCTTCTTCTTCCGAAGCGCAGAGCGCGAAATACTGCACAAGAAGTAAATCGATTTTGTCGCGGTCGGAGTCTCGCTTATCGGGCTTGCGCAGCTGACGCTGGACGAGCGCGCGCAAACTCTCCTTGTTTCCGTTCAAGATCTCCGCTGCCAGCTGACGCAGCTGGAACGCCATGATCTTCTCGTCCAACGCGTCGAGCCACTTCATATCCCGGTCGAAGATATTGCGGGTAGGCCGAGCCGGCGGCAGCTCGCCGGGTGCGTAAGGTGGCGACGCGAGCTGGAATTGCAGCGCCAGAGCCGCGTAGAGGGGATAGGCGAGACGCGCTTCCTTCCACCGAGCAGCCAGTTCTTGCGGGCTGGGGCCGCCTGCGTCTTGCTGGATCATCGCAACGGGAGCCTGGATGGTCGTCTTCTCGGTCATGGCTTAATGATCCAATTCCCGACTTCCTTGATGAACCGCGCCGCAACGGCCTTGCGGCCGTCGTGGTATCGCACCGCGACTACCGTGGCGCGGGCATCGAGTGATCCGTCGGAATTTACAAGGCGCAGGCGGTCTTCAAATTCCAATGGGAGCGTGGAAGCAAACAGCACTTCCTGTGGCGTTCCAAATTCGATCACGGTCTGCTCCTGCAATCGGCGCCTGCCGGCCGAAAGCGTCGTCACGCGGACGGGAAGCCGTACCGCGGAAGCAGCGGGAAAGAGCTCGGCGAGTTTCTCAACGCAGGTTGGCTCGGCCAGAACCGAGACAGCGTCGTTCACGTCACGAGACACGGTAAGTGATCCTTTCAAACCGTTTGACCGATGCCCCCGATTGGAGAGCAGCGGCCCCGCCCTTGAGAGGTCGAATTTTTGGTTGCACGGGTAGAGCCAAAAGCTCGGCGCAGGGGCCGATTCTAAGTGATTCGTCTGCTTGACCTTGGCCGAGAGTTCGATCCGTCTGACAGAGCCCGCGTCTCACCGTGACACGGATTCGTCTCAACTCGGAACTCGCATGGGTAGGCGGATGAAGAGCGAGGCGTTTTGAAAACGATCTTAAGAAGTGTGTTCGACCAGTTGCGGCTGGGGCGAGCGCAAGGGAATTTGATAGCGCTTTAGCTTCCGATAGAGCGTGGCGCGGCTGATGCCGAGCATTCGTCCGGCGAGGGCCTTGTCGCCACCGGCCTGCTCAAAGACGCGCAAAATCGTAATCCGCTCTAGGTCGGCAAGTGCCGTGGTGGAAAGTTCTGCCACGTCTCGAGGATTCCCCCCGAGAGCTTCGGACCCTCGGACCGCCGGCGGCAGGTCGCCGACATCAATCGTGCGATGGTCTCCCAGGGCGATGGCACGGGCGATGCAGTTTTCGAGCTCGCGGACGTTTCCGGGCCATTCGTATTGCAGGAAGCTCTTCATGGCCGAGGGTGTGACCTGAATGTTCTCGCCGGGAGCATAACGATCGAGGAAGCAATGGACCAGTTGCGGGATGTCGGACTTGCGTTCTCGCAAGCTCGGCAGATGCACGCTGACGACGTTCAGGCGAAAATAGAGATCCTTGCGAAAAGTGCCGGCTCGATAGGCGGCCTCCAGATCGCGATTGGTCGCAGCGATGATGCGAACGTCGACCGCCATTTTCTCGTTGCTACCGACCGGCCGAATCTCCCGCTCCTGCAGCACGCGCAGCAGCTTGGCCTGCATTTCGAGCGGCAGCTCACCGATCTCGTCCAGAAATATCGTGCCCCCGTTCGCGGCCTGAAACAGGCCCGCCTTGGATTTCAGAGCACCAGTAAACGCACCTTTTTCGTGGCCGAAGAGTTCACTCTCCATCAAGGTGGGAACCAGAGTGCCACAGTCCACCGCGATGAAGGGCAGTGGCGCGAGCGGACCACGAAAGTGAATGGCACGGGCCACCAGCTCTTTACCCGTACCGCTCTCACCGACGACCAACACCGGCGTGCGAGTATCCTTGAGCCGCGACACCATGCGGAGCACGTCCTGCATATTCGCGGACGTCCCGATAATTCCTTCCAGTTGTGTTTCCGCACTGACGCGTTCACGCAAGAATTGATTTTCCGTCACCAAGCGGACCTTTTCCGCCATGCGCTGCAAGAGCTGCCGGAATCTCTCCACGCGAAAAGGTTTTTCAATATAGTCGTAGGCCCCGTGTCGCATGGCTTCTACAGCCGATTCAATCGAGCCGTGCCCCGTCATGATGGCGACTTCGGTCTGGGGCAGCAACTCTTTGATCTTTCGCAGCAGTTCGGTACCGGACAAGTTGGGCAGTTTCAAATCCGCGACCACCAGGTCGGGCGGAGTCGTTTCGATCGATTCAAGCGCCGCTTCTCCCGTTTCCGCTTCGGCACAAACGAAATTGAGTCCCTGGCCAACCGTCATACACAGTCGCCGGATACTTTGTTCATCATCGACGATCAAGAAGCGAAGCCGTGATTCCTCTCTCATAAAGTCCTTATTCGACGCGGCTTCATGGCGCCGCCTCAGCGGCCAATACTTCGACAGGGTGGGAGGCGATGGGCAAACGGACGGTAAAGGTGCAGCCAATGCCGCTCGGATGGTTCTCGCCAATGATTTCGCCCTGATGCGCCCGCACGATCCCGTAACAAATGCTCAGGCCCAGCCCGGTGCCCTTGCCCACTTCTTTGGTGGTAAAGAACGGATCGAAAATCCGCTCTGGGTGAGAAATCCCGGGACCGTTGTCGCGCAGCCGAATTTCGATTTGACCTGCACAAGCCTCGGTCGTGATCTCAATGCGGCCGGGTCGCTTCATTTCGCGGATGGCATCGTAGGCATTGTTCAGAATGTTGAGGAACACCTGTTGCAGCTGGTGGGGGTCACCGGCCAAAAGCGGCAGGTCTTCCTGATAGCTTTCCACGATTTCGATTCCATGATTTGAACAATCATAGGCACGAAGCTTCAACACGTGTTCCAGGAGTGCGTTGATCTGGACAGGCTCGCGCTGGGCCGGCATGTGCCGCGCGAAGCTCAACAGGTTCTGAACGATCCCGCGCGTACGCTGTGCCTCCTGAAGAATGACCCTCAGTTCCTCCTTCGCATCGGCTGGAATCGCTGGATTTTCCAGCAGGAGATCGGCGAAGCCCACGATGGCGGCAAGGGGATTGTTGACCTCGTGTGCCACTCCTGAAACCAGCTGGCCGAGCGCAGCCATTTTTTCCGTGTGCATCAGTTTCGCTTGCAGCTCCGCTTGATCGGTGACGTCCGCCATGACGGTTACGACGCTGTTGATTTCGCCTTGCTCGTCGCGCATCGGGCTCAGGCTTACGGAGAACTGTCCGGTCGTGCCGTTTCCGCGCAAGATGGGAGTCTCGAGATTGTCGACCGGCGCGCCGGCTAGAGCGCGCTCCACTGCCTCGGCAAACATGGGGCGTCGGGGGGGAGGCACCATGTCGACCAACGGACGACCAAGCAGTTCGTCTTGTCGATATCCGGCTTCCAGGCAGCGGCGGTTCAGGTAGCTGATGAGCCCTGCCGTATCGACCACGAGGATCATGCTCTGGGTGTTGTTCAAAATATTGCGGTTGAAATCGCGCTCTCGGCGATAGCGGCGCTCCGCTTCCCGGCGGTCGGTAATGTCTTTCAGCACGTGTACGGTGCGGGCCCCCTCGCCTTCGGCGGCATGAATCGGTGAGGTCGAAACTAAATAGGTGCGATCGCCAGCCGTGTGAGTGAATTCCTCCTGCGGCGCGTTCAGGTTGCGGCAGAAGGGGCAGCGGCCTCTCTCTCGGGCCGTGGCCAGGAGCGCAAGCGACCCCATGTCGCTCCCGACGACACTCGTAGGTGGCACGCCGAGCAAGTCTGCCAGGGCACGGTTCAGGCGCAGCACGCGGCCAGTCGGGTCGTGTACGACGATGAAATCTGAAATGGCGTCAACGTCTTCCACCCACTGTTTGCGAGACCGCTCGATGCGGGAGAAAAGCTGCAGGTTCTCGAGCGCGACCGACGCGTATCCGGCAAGCGCGTCAAGCAGCTGGCGTTTGTTTCCGGAGGGCTCGCCTTCCAAGTCCGCCAAACAAAGTATGCCCAGAAGCTCCTGATCGCTTCCTGTCAGCCGGACCATCCAAAGATGGTGCCAGCCCAGAGCGCCTGTCATTTCAGCGCCCAAGATGGCGGAAGCCGTCCCGGCACGAAGGGATTCGGCTCGACGGTCGGCTTCCTCGGCCAAGCGAACGGCCAGCCGCTCCTGGATCAGAGAGTCCCAACGCTCGGCCGGTCCGCTCAGAGCAGCGATTTCCCACACCGGACCTCGGCGCAACGCCAAGGCAACTGCCCGTGCGCCAAAAATCTCGGCAACGCGAGAAGTCAGTCGCCGGGTCCATTCCGCCCGACCGATTGAAGGGCTCAACACCCGAGTCGTGGCAGAGAATTCGGCAAGCAGACCCCCAAAGGAGCGATCGACGTGGGCAGAAACTGCCCGCATTTGTCTCAGGGCACGCATAACAGGTCGGGGACTCAGCAGACTGCCTCTACACAAAGACGTTACGGTCCCATCTCATTTTGAGTCAAGCAAAGTGCCGGACGGGTTGTTGAAACGAACAATCCGGCTAGATGTCGCATCCTGAGACCTTCCGCCGCTGGCGCTCGATCGGGTGAGACACGGGTCGGTTTCGAAACGATCCTCCCCCCGCCGTAGTCGTGCGAAAAGGCTCGGTATATCAATCACTTAAGGGGGCCCATGCGCGATTCGGCCGCCGGGGCAACAATCGGTCAAGCGTGGCATTGGCCGTGCAATTTTCCGATGCGGGGGTTTTCTGTTTTTTTGGGGAGGATGACTCGGATGAGAAAGCAACTCATAGCCGTAGGGCTTGGGCTGGCGCTGCTAGGGGGAGGGTCTTTGGTGATGCCCCGGAAGTTATTCGCGCAAAACGCCCCCGCCGACGAGAGCAAGCGCAAGGTTCGAACCAGGGTCGTACCCGAATATCCGGCCTTGGCACGTCAGATGAACGTCACCGGCAAGGTCAAGATCGAGACCACGATCGCCGCCGACGGGCACGTGATTGGCACGCGAGTCGTGGGCGGAAGCCCGTTGCTTGTCAACGCCGCGCTCGAGGCTTTAAAGCAGTGGCGCTTCGAACCCGCTTCAAAAGACACAACCGAGATCATCGAGTTCGAATTCAACGGGCAGGGGTCCTGACCCGCCGCGTGCGGGTTTGACCGAAGTGCTGAGCGGTCAGGAGGCGTTTTGAGATGACGATCCGTAAGAGGCTGCTGTGGGGATTTGGTGCCATCCTGGCGATTATGGCGTTCTTGCTAATTGTGAACATCTTTGCGGTGTTTCGCCAGTACAGCACCCGCGATGCGGTGCGGGACACTCTTGCCGACGTGCAGGTGATTGAAAGTGTCCGCTATCGAATCATCGAAAATCGACTAACGCTCGGCAACTACCTGCTGAGCGGCGATCTCCGTGACGAGGACAAAACCAACAAAGGGATTAATGAACTGGAGGAACTCCTCAAAGAGGGCGGAACGAGATCCACGAGTGCTCCCCTGCGGGCCATGCTTTCTCAGGTGGAGGAAAACGAGCGCGGCTGGGCGGAACAGTTCGCGAAGGCAGTGATCTCCAAGCGGCACCAGGTCGACTCCGGCGACGCCACGGTTTCCGATTTACAGATTTTCTACCTGCAGCATGATCCAGCCTCCTGGACCAACAAATCGGTCCTGCTGCTCGACCAAGCCAGCCAAGCCGTACACCGAGCGCAGGACGAATCGAATGCCAGCGCCTCGGCGGCCACGCTTTGGAGCGCCGTGCTGACCACAACGGGCACGCTCTTCGCGGTTGTACTGGGCGGAGTGATCGCTTTCAAGACCGAGAAGTCCATTACCGTGCCGCTCACCCATTTGATCGAAGTGGCGCACAAGATCGGCGCGTCGGGCGACCTCGATCAGAAGATTGAATCCCATCAGGGCGATGAAGTGGGGCTGCTCGCAGACAACTTCAACAAAATGATCACCCACTTGAAAGAGATGGCCTCTGTTTCCGCGGCCATTGCCGAGGGTCAACTCTTTGTCACCGTGCAACCGCGATCGCCTCAGGACACCATGGCGAAAGCATTCACGCGGATGACGCAGGGTTTGCGTGAACTGGTCCGCCAGGTGCGCGACAGCGCCTCCCAGGTGGCCAGCGCCGCCGGGCAGATGGCGAGTGCTTCGGACGAATCAGCAAAAGTCAGCGTGCAGGCTGCCTCCGCCATCGATGAAGTCACCAGCACAATGCACGAGATGAGCGTGAACGTGCAGAACGTTGTGAAGAACACCCAAGTGCAGGGTTCCAGCGTGGCCGAGACTTCGGCTTCGATCGATCAAATGGTGACGTCGATCCAGCGTGTCGCGGACACCGCCAAAGTCTTGGTCGACATATCCCATCGCTCACGCGAAGAGGCCCGCAGCGGCATGATCACCATGGACAAGGCCACCGGAGGGCTGAACCGTACGAGCCAATCGATTCAAGCTTCGTCAGAAATCATTGGCGCGCTGGGTCGGCGGGCCGATGACATTGGCAAGATTATCGAAGTGATCGATGATCTGGCTGAACAAACCAACCTGCTCGCTTTGAACGCGGCGATCGAAGCCGCGCGCGCCGGCGAACACGGCCTTGGTTTCGCGGTGGTCGCGGAAGAAGTGCGGAAGCTTGCTGAAAAATCTACGCAATCAACCAAGGAAATTTCCGAACTGATCCAAGGGATCCAAAAGGAAGCCCGCGAAGCCGTCGAGAACATGGAAAACAGCACGGCCATGGTTCAAGAAGGCTTGGTGCTCAACAAAGAGCTCAGCTTGGCGCTCGACAAGATCTCCGACGTGGTCTCGGAGGTTTACAAGTTCTCACAGGAGATCGGTCAGGCGACCACCGAGCAGTCCAGCGGCTCGGCTCAGATCGCCAAGGCTACCAATCGCCTCACGGAGATTACGCAAGAGATCAATTCGTCGGTCGAAGAGCAGGCTTCGGGAGCACAGGCAGTGGTGCGCTCGATGGAACGGATGCGTGAACTCGTTCAACAGTCCACCTCGAGCTCGACACAACTGGCCGCCGCTGCCGAGCAGATGTCAAAGCTCTCTCGAGCCTTACTCGATTCGATGGATCGCTTCGCCGTCGAAGACAGCTACGCGGATCACCGCCGCCACGCACCACGCCGACAGGCGTTGGCGTCGGACCGCCACACTGAGACCGAATACGCCGAACTGGTTCGGTCCTGAAAACCCACCGGGTCACTATGGAAAAAGAACTTCAGGTCGTCGGTTTCAGGATCGGGCGAGAGACCTTCGGGTTGCCCATTTCGATCGTTCGAGAAATCGTGCGGGTTCCAGAAATCACCTCCGTACCCAACGCGCCGGACTACATTGAGGGCGTCATCAACTTGCGCGGGCGCATCATTCCCGTTGTGGATCTGCGCAAGCGGTTCGGCGACAAAACGTTTGAGCGAGACAAGAAAAATCGCATCGTTGTCGTCGAGCTCCGTTCGCGAGCCGTCGGATTGATCGTGAACTCCGCCTCGGAGGTACTGCGGATTCGACCTTCCGAGATCGATGAGCCTCACAACGTGTTTAAGGAAGGCGAACTGAACTATATCACCGGGATCGGCAAGCTCAACGGACGGCTGGTCATCTTGCTGGACTTGAACAAGATCCTCGAACGCGGAGAGCTGAATCACCTCGAGGAAGTAGCGGATTCGGTCTCCTCGAGTCCCGCAGGCGAAGTGGTGCGCACTAGCTAGTTGGCTGCCCGGCCAGTACAGAGGCACGAATGTCTACGACACTGACGACGCAAGTTCAGCTCACCGACGCTGAGCTGAAGCTCCTGCAGACCCTGGTGTACCAGGAATGCGGCATGTATTTTGACGAGCGCCGCACGCACTTCCTTCGTGACCGCCTGCATCGCCGCATGAAAGCCTGCCAGATCGACTCGTTTTACAACTACTACCGCCTACTCACGAGCCGCGAGGGCAAGGGGGAGCTGACGGCTCTGCTGGAAAACCTCACGGTTAACGAGACCAGCTTCTTCCGAATCCGCCCGCAGTTGGAGCTGTTTCAAAAGGTCGTCCTGGAGGACCTTTTGAAGCGCAAACAGGAGCGGCGCGACTGGTCGATTCGCATTTGGAGCGCGGGTTGCTCGACGGGCCAGGAGCCCTACACCCTGGCCATCCTGGTTTGCGATGCGCTGGCCTACTACTATCTCCGCAATCCGCTGCCGTTTGACATGCCAACACCCAAACCCTTGATCCCCCCGCCCTGGAAGGTGGAAATCGTCGCCTCCGACATCAACTATTCGGCTTTGCTCACGGCCCAGCAGGGGATCTACACCGAGGCGCAGATGGAACCGGTCGACTACACCTGCCGGCTGCGGTATTTCGACAAGGTGGGCGACAAGTATTCGGTGAAGCCGGCACTGAAAAGTTTCGTGCAGTTCGACTTTCATAATTTGAAGACGGAGTATCTCCCGTTGCGCAATGACGCGATTTTTTGTCGCAACGTCATGATTTATTTTGACGAAGCTGAACAAAAGCGGCTGATTGACAAGTTCTACCGCTGTTTAAATCCGGAGGGCTATCTGTTTGTTGGTCACGCGGAAAGCCTCTTCGGCCTCACCACGAAATTTCACATGATCCATCAGCACAACGCCACGGTGTATCAGCGATTGGAGGGCACTTCCTAGTGACGTTCCCCTCTGACGAACACGCGCCGGAACTCCGCGAGCTCTTTTTTGAGAGCGCCGAGGAGATTCTTCAGCGCATGAACGAAACGGGCCTGGCTCTCGAGGAGCATCCCGGCGATCTCGATCAGCTTCGGGAAATCCGCCGTGCGGTGCACACGCTCAAGGGCGACTCCGCGGCCTGTGGCTACCGTGAGTTGAGTGAGCTGGCGCACGAGCTCGAGGACGTGCTCACGCCAGAGCTCGCCGGCCAACACGCCGGCCTGATCGCTGAGGTCATACTCACTGCTGCCGATACATTTCACGAAATGCTTGCGGCGTATCGCAATCGCCTCAAACCTCCCGCCGGCGGCGCTCTGCGTGAATATATCAACAGACTGCTGAACAAGCCTGCCACTCGGCCGCAGAATGTGGTGGGGGAAGCCACGTTTGAGTGGTCTGAATACGAGCGGCTGATGATCGCCGACGCGATTCGTCGTGGCGAGAACGTTTACAACGTCGCACTGGAACTCAACCCGGAGACGCCTCTTCGGGCGGCCGCTTTTGAATTGGCACGCAAGGCTCTTGAGGGCGCGGGCAAGGTCTTGGCCCTGCGTCCGGAGGGTGGTGCGGCGGCGGAAACCGTCCGTTTGCTCGAGGCGGCTCTGTCGACCAAAAAGCCCGCGGATTGGATTCGGAAGCACTGCCACGTACCGTCGATCGTGGACAAGATACTGGTTGAGCGGACGCCCGTCTTGCCTTCACCCAAGCGCGATCTGCTGGAGATTCTGGTGGAGTCTGAGGCAGCTGCCGTGGCCGCCGGGGTGAAGGGAGGAGGGGATCGCTCACCTCAACCAGAGGAAGACGAAGGAGCCGCCCCGGGCGGTCTGGCGCACGCGGCCTCGGAGAATACGCTTCGTGTGGATGCGGGGCGCATCGACATCGTCATGAATCTCGTCGGCGAGATGATCATCGGAAAATCGATGCTGCAGCGGGCGATCCATGAGTTTGAGCGGCGTCATCCCAAAGATCCCGTACGAGCAAGGATCGCCGACGCACTGGGATTTCAGTCGCGGGTCCTCGGCGAACTGCAGAAGTCGGTCATGAAGATCCGAATGGTACCGGTCGAGCAGCTGTTCCGACGCTTCCCACGCATCGTTCGAGACGTGGCGCGGCTACTCCAGAAGGAGATTGCCCTCGAAATCACCGGACAGAACACGGATCTCGACAAGGGCATACTCGACCGACTCGCCGATCCGCTGGCGCATGTCGTCCGCAATGCGGCCGATCACGGAATTGAAAGCACAGCCGAACGAGAAGCGGCGGGAAAGCCCGCACGCGGCACGATTCGCCTCAATGCCTATCACGACGGCGATCAGGTCGCCATTGAAGTGTCAGACGACGGCCGCGGACTCGACCGCGGAAAAATCGTTCGCCGGGCGATTGAGCGCGGCCTTCTCGCAGCCGAAACAGCGGCTCAACTCAACGAGTCCGAGGCCCTGCAACTGATTTTCGCGCCGGGACTCAGCACAGCCGATGAGGTGACGGAGATTTCAGGCCGAGGCGTAGGACTGGATGTGGTTAAATCCGCTTTGGTTGATCTGAAGGGGACGGTCGAACTGGAAAGTGAGCCGGGCAAGGGAACGACCTTCCGGCTGATGGTCCCTCTTACGCTCGCCAGCATTCAAGCGCTCCTATTTCGCGTCCATGGGCGGCTGTACGCCGTGCCGTTGGCCGCCGTCGCCGAAATCACACGAATCACAGAAGACGAGGTTCACCACGTCGACGAACACGAAGTCTTTCAGCTGCGTCAGCAGGTTCTCACATTGGTTCGTCTGGACCGGCTCGAACCCCAAGGCATAGGCAGCCGCGCCAAGCGCCTGTTTGTAATCGTGATCAGCTCAGGCGGGCGCCGATTTGGTCTCGCCGTGGACAGTCTGATGGGTGAAGAGGAGCTGGTCATCAAGGCTCTCGAAGACGACCTTGTGACCTCTCCGTTGGTCAGCGGCGCTTCGATTTTGGGCGACGGAACGGTCGTATTGATCCTGAACGTGCCAGCCGTCGTGTCGCATCTCGCGAAAGCACCTGTGCTGGAGGCCATCGCATGAGCGGAAGAATTCGCGTGCTGGTGGTGGATGACTCAGCACTGATGCGCAAGCTGATCCCGCAAATTCTGTTGCAGGATCCCCGAATCGAGGTCGTAGGCACGGCCATGGACGGCCTGATCGGCTTGCGCAAGATTGAGGAGCTCAGGCCGCATGTGGTGACCCTCGATTTAGAGATGCCGCGCATGGACGGGATCGAGATGCTGAGAAAGATCATGGGCAAGCATCGCGTGCCCGTGATTGTTGTGAGCGCCCATACCAAAGAAGGCGCGTCTCTAACTCTGAAAGCACTCTCTTTGGGGGCATTTGATTTCGTCACAAAACCCCAGGAGGCTGTATCCGGGCGGATGGCGCAGATCGCCTCTGAGCTGGCGCTGAAGATCAGGGTCGCGGCTGTTTCGGGCGCTCCGAAAATGATCATCACGCTCCCCACGTCGAAGCCACAGGGGCGACGAACGTATTCGATTAAGCCGCGGTGGCCGTCGCGCGTCGTGGCCATTGGTGTCTCAACCGGTGGACCCAATGCGCTGCAGTACCTGATGTCTCAGCTTCCCGAGGATTTTCCGGGGTGCTTGCTGGTCATCCAGCACATGCCCGAAGGGTTTACGGAAATGTTTGCGCAGCGACTTGATGAGTGCTCCGCCATCGAGGTAAAGGAAGCACAATCGGGCGATCTGCTGGGTGCCGGGCGAGTGTTGATTTGTCCAGGCAACCGCCACATGAAGGTGCGACGCATGGAGCATGGAGACGTCGCCATCCTCGTCGATCAGCCACGCGTGAATGGGCACCGGCCCTCGGTCGATGTTCTGTTTCATTCGGTCGCGCAGGAGTTCGGTAACAAAGCCATCGGCGTGCTGATGACGGGAATGGGTGAGGATGGCGCGGCCGGGCTGGGAGCCATCCAGAGAGCCGGTGGTTTTACGATCGCGCAGAGCCCGGAAACCTGTATCGTCGACAGCATGCCGCGATCGGCCATCGAGCGCGGCTTCGTATCTAAGGTCGTTTCGCTCGCAGATATTGCCAACGTCTTGCAGGCGAAATGCGCGCCAGAGCGATCCGCCGCAGAAATAAGCGGCTCCGAGACAGCGGGAGCTGTTCCAGCCGGAGAAACGTCTTCGCGAAGGAGGCAGTCATGAGGCAATTCGAACCACTCACTCGAAAGGACCACCAGCCCGTCCGGTATCTGATCGTGGACGACTCGGTCTTCGCGAGGAAGAGCCTCGCCAAAATGGTGGAGTCATTCGGCGGCGTGTTGGCGGGAGAAGCCGGAGATGGATGTACGGCGATCACCGAATACGCCCGGGTCAAGCCGGACATCGTGCTCATGGATATCACCATGCCGCAGATGGAAGGCATC